>NZ_JBEXNW010000049.1:0-59766 GCF_040611295.1 Streptomyces sp. NPDC002935 | reverse complement strand
CTGCCTCAACTCCGGCCTCTACACCGCCTCCCGCATGGCCTTCTCGCTCGGAGAGCGCGGGGACGCGCCGAAGGCGTTCGCCAGGACCACGCGGCCCGAGGACCTGTGGGAGCTGGTCGCCTCCGGCCGCGACGCGATCTCCCGCTTCCCCGGCAACCGTGGCTGGGACGTCGAGGCGCTCTACCACCCGGACCCCGACCACCCCGGCACCACGTACACCACCCAGGGCGGATTCCTGCACGACGCGGACGAGTTCGACCCCGCGGTCTTCGGAATCAGCCCGCGCGAGGCCGTCGCCATGGACCCGCAGCAGCGCCTGCTGCTGGACACCACCTGGGAGGCCTTCGAGCGCGCCCGGATCGCCCCCCACACGATGCGCTCCACCACCACGGGCGTCTTCGTCGGCTCCGGCTACCAGGACTACACCGGCCGCCCGCTCAAGGTGCCCGACGGCGTCGAGGGCTACATCCCCAGCGGCAACGCGGCCAGCGTGATCTCCGGCCGGCTCTCCTACACCTTCGGCCTGCAGGGCCCGTCGGTCACCGTCGACACCGCGTGCTCGTCCTCGCTGACCGCCCTCCACCTCGCCATGCAGGCGCTGCGCAACGGCGAGTGCTCCATGGCACTGGCCGGCGGCGTGATGGTGATGGCCGGACCGTCCGCGTTCACGATGTCGAGCCGACAGCGCGCGCTGTCCGCCGACGGCCGCTGCAAGGCGTTCTCCTCGTCCGCCGACGGCACCGGCTTCGCCGAGGGCGTGGGCCTGGTGCTGGTGGAGCGTCTGTCCGACGCCCGCCGCAACGGGCACGAGGTCCTGGCCGTCGTGCGGGGCAGCGCGGTCAACCAGGACGGCGCGTCGAACGGCTTGACCGCGCCCAGCGGCAAGGCCCAGCAGCAGGTCATCCGGCAGGCGCTGGCCAATGCCCGGCTCGCCCCGGACGAAGTGGACGCCGTCGAGGCCCACGGCACCGGAACCCGGCTCGGCGACCCGATCGAGGCACAGGCGCTGCTGGCCACGTACGGCAAGGAGCGTTCCGAGGGCCGGCCGCTGTGGCTGGGCTCGCTGAAGTCCAACATCGGCCACACGCAGGCGGCCGCCGGCGTCGGCGGCGTCATCAAGATGGTGATGGCCATCCGCAACGGCATCCTGCCGCGGACGCTGCACGTCGATGAGCCGACCCCGCACGTCGACTGGGCCGGCGGGAACGTGCGCCTGCTCACCGAGCAGACCGCCTGGCCCGACCAGGACAGGCCACGGCGTGCGGCCGTCTCCTCGTTCGGGATGAGCGGCACCAACGTGCACACCATCATCGAGCAGGCCCCGGAGACCGCGACCGCCGCCGAGGGCGAGCAGCCCCCCGCAGCGCAGGACGCGACCGCCGCCCAGCCCCTGGACGTGTTCCCGTGGGCCCTGTCCGCGAAGACCGACCGGTCCCTGCGCGAGCAGGCCCGCCGGCTGCTGAACCACATCGACCGCACCGAAGGGCTCACCCTGCCCGACGTCGGCCGTGCCCTCCTCACCACGCGGACGCAGCTGGAGCAGCGGGCCGTGGTCGTCGGCCAGGACCGGCACGAGCTGCGGGCCGGGCTCGCGGCGCTCGCCGACGGCAAACCCGCGGACACCGTGGTCCAGGGCACCGCCTCAGCCTCCGGCAAGGTCGCCTTCGTCTTCCCCGGTCACGGCTCGCAGTGGACCGAGATGGCCCGCGAACTGCTGGACACTTCCCCGGTCTTCGCCGAGCAGGCCAAGGCCTGCGCCGAGGCGTTCGCCCCCTACGTCGGCCGGCCGCTGCTGGAGGTCCTGCGCGCCGAGCCGGGCGCACCGGGCATGGCCGAGGTGGAGGTCGCCCAACCCGCGCTGTTCACGGTGATGGTGTCGCTGGCCGCCCTGTGGCGCTCCTACGGTGTGACGCCCGCCGCCGTCGTCGGCCACTCGCAGGGCGAGGTCGCCGCCGCGTACGTCGCGGGCGCGCTGACGCTGGACGACGCGGCGCGGATCGTGGCCCTGCGCAGCCGCTCGCTGACCAAGCTCATCGGCAACGGCGCGATGCTCGCGATCGCCATGCCGGCCGACCGGGTCCGAGCGAGGCTGGAGAAGTACCGGGACCGGCTGTCGGTCGCCGCCGTGAACGGGCCCGCCGCCCTGACCGTCTCCGGAGAGCCCGATGCGGTCGACGAACTCCTTGCGGAACTCGAAGCCGAGGGCGTGCGCGTGCGCAAGGTCCGCGGCGCCACCGGCGCCGGGCACTCCGCCCAGGTCGAGAGCCTGCGCCCCGAACTGCTCCAACTGTTGGCCCCGGTCGCGCCGGGCGCGGCGGAGGTCCCGTACTACTCCACGGTGACCGGCACCGTGCTGGACACCACCGCCCTCGACGCCGAGTACTGGTACCGCAACGCCCGGCACACGGTGGAGTTCGAACGGACCGTACGGACGCTGCTGGCGGACGGGCACGGGGTGTTCGTCGAGTGCAGCCCGCACCCGCTGCTGGCCGACGCGGTGCAGGAGATCGCGGAGGAGACCGGTGCCGACGCCGTGACCGGCGCCTCGCTGCGCAGGGGCCAGGGCGGCATGGACCGCTTCCTGCGCTCCGTGTCCGAACTGCACGTGAGCGGCGTACACGTGGACCTGACGGTCCCCTTTGCCGGGCGTCCGGTACGGCGGGTGGACTTGCCGACGTACGCGTTCCAGCCGCAGCGGTACTGGCTGGAGAGCGCCGACCCGGTGCCTGCGGGCACCGATCCGGTCGAGGCCGGATTCTGGGAGCTGGTCGAGAACACGGACCTCTCCGGGCTCGCCGATGAACTCGGGGCGGACGACGCCGCCCTCGTCGGCCCGGCGCTGCCGGTACTGTCCGCGTGGCGTCGGCGCAGCCGCGAGAAGTCGACGGTGGACGGCTGGCGCTACCGCGTCTCCTTCCGGCGACTGACCGACCACGCGGCCCCCGGCCTGAACGGTCTGTGGCTCGCCGTCCTCCCCGCCGGACTGGCGGACGAGCAGTGGGCGCCCTGCGTCGTCGGCGTGCTCGGCGCCCATGGCGCCAAGGTGCGGGTCGTCGAACTCCCTGTCGACTGCGACCGATCGCAGGCCGCGAAGCGGCTCGCCGAGGAACTCCGCGGCGAACAGCCCGCCGGTGTCCTGTCGATGCTCGGCCTCGCCCCCGGCTGCCACCCGGCCCACCCGACGTTGTCCGCGAGCCTCGCCACGACCGTCACCCTGCTGCAGGCGCTGGGCGACGTGGACGTCCAGGCACCGCTGTGGTGTGCGACCAGCGGAGCCGTGTCCACCGGAGTCACCGACCCGCTGCGCGACGCCGGCCAGGCACAGCTCTGGGGCCTGGGCGTCGTCGCCGCACTGGAACTGCCCCGGCGTTGGGGCGGTCTCGTCGACCTGCCCGAGGAGCTGGACGAGCACGCGCTGCGCCGCCTGGCCGGAGTGCTGGCCCAGCACGACGAGGATCAGCTCGCCGTGCGTGTCGACGGCGTGTACGGCCGGCGCATGGTCCGGGCGCGGCCCGCCGACGAGGAGTCCGCTACACCGTGGCAGCCTCGCGGCACCGTCCTGGTCACCGGCGGAACCGGCGGCGTGGGCCGGCACCTGGCCCGTTGGCTGGCCGGCGCGGGCGCGCAGCACTTGGTGCTCACCAGCAGGAGCGGGCCTGACGCCCCCGGTGCGCAGGAATTGCACGCGGAGCTGACCGCCCTGGGCGCCGAAGTGACCATCGCCGCCTGCGACATGGCCGACCGTGCTGCGGTCGCGCGGCTACTCGCCGGCATCGAGTCCCGGCACCCGCTCACCGCGGTGCTGCACGCCGCAGGCACGGCACGGTCGTCCATGCTGGCCGACGCCCGTCTGGACGAGTTCGCCGAAGCCGCGGCCTCCAAGGTCACCGGCGCCATCCACCTCGACGAGTTGCTCGACGGCCGTGAGCTGGACGCGTTCGTCCTCTTCTCCTCCGGTGCCGGCGTCTGGGGCAGCGGTGGCCAGGCCTCCTACGCCTCCTCCAACGCCTTCCTCGACGCCCTGGCACTGCGGCGGCGAGCCCGCGGCCTGACCGCGACCTCGGTCGCCTGGGGCGGCTGGGCGGGCGGCGGCATGGTCGACGACGCGGTCCAAGAGCGCGGCGAGAGGCGGGGCCTGGGCGTCATGGCCCCCGAGCTCGCCCTTTCCGCTCTGGGCCAGGCCGTCGAGCACGACGAGGCGGCCCTCACCGTCGCCCCGATCGACTGGGAGAAGTTCCTGCCCGCCTTCACCGTGGGACGGCCCAGCCCGCTGCTGGCCGACCTGCCCGACGTACAGCGGCTCCTGGAGGCCGAGCAGGCCGTCGGCGAGGAGACCGGCGCCGGAGCGGCGCTGGCGACCGAGCTCGCCGCTCTCGCCCCGGTCGAGCAGGAGGAGCGGCTGCTGGAGCACGTCCGCGCCCAGAGCGCCGTGGTCCTCGGTCACGCGTCGGCCGAGGACGTGCTGCCCACCGCGCACTTCCTGGAGCTCGGCTTCGACTCGCTCACCGCGATCGACCTGCGTCGGCGACTGTCGGCGGCGACCGGTCTGCGCCTGCCCGCCGGACTGGCCTTCGACCATCCCACGCCCGCCAGGCTCGCCAAGCACCTGTTGACGCGGCTCCAGAGCGCCGGCAGCGGCGCGGCGGAGGAGCGGTCCGCCGACATGCTGGTGCAGCTCTACCGGCACGCGAGCGAGAACGGGACGGCCGCCGAGGCCATGGGGATGCTGATGGAGGCGGCCCGCTTCCGGCCTTCGTTCGAGCGGCCCGAGGAACTGGCCCAGCGGCCCGCCCCGGTGCGGTTGTCGCAAGGCGACCGTCCCCTCGCGCTGATGTGCTTCTCGCCGTACGTCGTACCGGCCGGGGCACACCAGTACGCGCGGTTCGCCGCACCCTTCCGCGACCGGCTGGACGTGTGGGCGCTGGTCCACCCCGGCTACGAGAAGGGAGAGCCGGTCCCGTCCGACCCGGACGTCGTGTTCCGGCTGCACGCGCAGACCGTACGGGAGTGCGCCGGCGGAAAGCCGGTCGTCCTGCTCGGCTACTCCTCGGGCGGCTGGATCGCGCACGGCGTGGCGGCACACCTGCAGGCCATGGGGGAGCCGCCGGCGGCCGTGGTGATGGTCGACAGCTTCAGCCGAGAGGTCCCCTTCGACCACCAGGTGCTCAACGCGATGGCCCAGGCGCAGTCGAAGCGCCTGGACTTCATGAGGTCCGGCGGCGAACAGCTCACCGCGATGGGCCGCTATATGCGCCTGTTCGACGACTGGGCCGCGCCGCAGATCGCCGCGCCGACCCTGCTCGTACGGGCGAGCGAGCCCATGCTGGCCGACGCCGGGGACGGTGACGGGCGCGCGGCACCGCCCGAGCACGTGGACACGATCGTCGAAGTGACCGGAAACCACTACTCGATGTTGGAGGACCACGCCGGCACCACCGCGGCGGCGGTGGATTCCTGGCTGGCGGACGCCGTCACCGATTCGTCCGGCCCCGTCGCACCTCCGGACGCAACGACCGCATGACCGGCCCGCGACCACCGCGAGTACCCCAAACCCGGACAGAGCAGATGATGGGAGAGGAATCATGACGAAAGCTCTCTACGAGATAGGCGAGACACCGCCGCTCGGCGAGGTCCCGCGGCAGATGTATGCCTCGGTGATCCGCCAGAACCGCTTCGGAGAGCCGAAGCAGGCGTTCCGCACCGAGGTCGTCGACACCCCCGCGGTGGGTCGGGGCCAGGTGCTGGTCTACGTGATGGCCGCCGGCATCAACTACAACAACGTGTGGTCCTCGCTGGGCGAGCCGGTCGACGTCATCGGGATGCGGCAGCGCCAGGGCCAGCCCGAGGACTTCCACATCGGAGGCTCGGAGGCCTCCGGCGTGGTGTGGGCCGTCGGCGAAGGTGTCCGGAACGTCAAGGTGGGGGACCATGTGCTGCTCACCAGCGGCCAGTGGGACGAGGCCGCCGCGGACATCCGTATGGGCACGGATCCTCTGGTCTCGGAGAGCATCAAGGCCTGGGGGTACGAGACCAACTACGGCTCCTTCGCGCAGTTCTGCCGAGTCGACGAGTACCAGTGCCACCCCAAGCCCGCCCATCTGTCGTGGGAGGAGTCGGCGGCCTTCCTGCTCACCGGGCCCACCGCCTACCGGCAGTTGTTCGGCTGGCAGGGCAACACGGTCCGCCCCGGCGACCCCGTGCTGATCTGGGGCGGTGCGGGCGGCCTCGGCTCGATGGCCATCCAGCTCGTCAGGCTGGCCGGCGGCATTCCGATAGCCGTGGTCTCCAGCGAGGACCGCTCCGAGTACTGCCGCCGTCTCGGGGCTGCGGGCACCGTCAACCGTCGCGACTTCGATCATTGGGGCCGACTGCCCGACGCCGGGGACGCCGAGGCGTCGGCGCGGTTCCTGCGCGGCGCTCGCGGGGTCGGCAAGAAGGTCTGGGAGATCCTCGGTGAGCGCAAGTCCCCGCGGATCGTGCTGGAGCACAGCGGCCAGGACACCCTGCCGACCTCGATGTACCTGTGCGACAACGCCGGCATGGTGGTGATCTGCGGTGGCACCTCCGGCTACAACGGAGACGTCGACCTGCGCCACCTGTGGATGCGCTCCAAGCGCCTCCAGGGCTCGCACTACGCCGACACTCGCCAGTGCCGCGAGGTCATCAGCCTCGTCGGCGCCGGCATGCTCGACCCCTGTCTGTCCGTCTGCGACGGCTTCCAGGACATCGGGCGCATGCACCAGATGATGCACGACAACGTGCACCCCTCCGGGAACATGGCCGTTCTCGTGAACGCGCCCCGGCGCGGCGAGATCGCGCTCGAACTCGCCGCCGCCTGACCGTCCCGCCGTACGAACCCCCTTTCCACAAGCGCAAGGAGAGTCATGCCCGAGCCCACCGCCGCCGCGCCCGCCGTCCCCAAAGCCCGCAGTTGCCCGTTCCTGCCGCCGGACGGCATCGACGGCATCCGGACGGCCGCCCCGGTGACCCGGGCCACCTTCACCAGCGGCGACGAGGCGTGGCTGGTGACCGGTTACGAGGAGGTGCGCGCCCTGTTACGCGACCCCTCGTTCAGCGTCCAGGTGCCCCACGCACTGCACACCCAGGACGGCGTCGTCACCCAGAAACCCGGCCGCGGCAGCCTGCTGTGGCAGGACGAGCCGGAGCACACCTCGGACCGCAAACTGCTCGCCAAGGAGTTCACCGTACGGCGCATGCAGGCGCTGCGGCCGAACATCCAGCGCATCGTCGACGAGCACCTCGATGCCATCGAGGCGCAGGGCGGCCCCGTCGACCTGGTGAAGACCTTCGCCAACGCGGTGCCGTCCATGGTGATTTCCGACCTGTTCGGTGTCCCGGTCGAGCGCCGGGCGGAGTTCCAGGACATCGCCGAGGCGATGATGCGGGTCGACCAGGACGCCGCCGCCACCGAGGCTGCCGGCATGCGCTTGGGCGGTCTGCTCTACCAGCTCGTCCAGGAGCGCCGGGCCAACCCCGGTGACGACCTGATCTCGGCGCTGATCACCACCGAAGACCCCGATGGCGTCGTCGACGACATGTTCCTCATGAACGCGGCCGGCACCCTGCTGATAGCGGCCCACGACACCACCGCCTGCATGATCGGCCTCGGTGCGGCGCTGCTCCTCGACAGCCCCGACCAGCTGGCCCTGCTTCGCGAGGACCCGTCGCTGGTCGGCAACGCGGTCGAGGAGCTGCTGCGCTACCTCACCATCGGCCAGTTCGGCGGCGAGCGCGTGGCCACCCGGGACGTGGACCTCGGTGGGGTGCGCATCGCCAAGGGCGAGCAGGTCGTCGCGCACGTCCTCGCCGCCGACTTCGACCCCGCCTTCGTGGAGGAGCCGGAGCGTTTCGACATCACCCGCCGCCCCGCCCCGCATCTGGCCTTCGGCTTCGGCGCACACCAGTGCATAGGCCAGCAACTCGCCCGAATCGAGCTGCAGATCGTCTTCGAGACCCTGTTCCGCCGCTTCCCGAGTCTGCGCTTGGCCAAGCCCGTCGAGGAACTGCGCTTCCGCCACGACATGGTTTTCTACGGCGTGCACGAGCTTCCCGTCACCTGGTGACCTCCGCACAACGACCCACTCCCACAGGAGAGTCAGCGCCCGCGGACCGTGTGCGCTGATCACGCCTTCCGTCGCCGCCTCGCGTCGGGGGCGGTCACGGCCGCCGACACCAGCGGCTGACGTGCTTCGGGGCGCACAGCCGCCGGACATCGAGATTCCGCATGTCGGTCTTCTTGCCGCCGTGGCTCTCCCGCCGCTGCCGCGGACCTCGCGCTGACTGCCCCCGAAGCCGCTTGCCGCACGCCGCGGCCCGACGCAACGGCGGTCGTGTCCCCGGGCGGCCCAGCGCGCGGTCCCGTTCACCGAGGCCGCCGTCACCGACCGCGGCGACGGTTCGTATTCCGTGTCCCGGAAACGCGTCCGGCGTCCGGTCGGTGACCGAGTACTCCGATGGCCGACCGGTCGACCACGGCGGCGCCGAGGAGCCCGCGACAGCGGCCCGCGGCCCCCTTGCCCGTCGAAGGGGCCGGGGCCGGACGGCCGGGTGCCGACCGGACCGCGCACGGCCTTGCCGGCGGACCGAAACCAGTTCCCCGTAGCCCATCACGCACCGATGAACGCCGCTATGCCGATTGTTCGAAAGGCACGACATGACCGAGACCGAAATCCGCCTCACCGGGTCACAGGTCCCGTCCTTCCCTCAGGACCGGACCTGCCCGTACCAGCCGCCGAAGGCCTACGCGGAGTGGCGGGGCGAGAGCCCGCTGACGCAGGTCACGCTGTTCGACGGCCGACGGGCCTGGCTGATCACCGGGCACGCCGAGGGACGGGCGCTGCTCGTCGATCCCCGGCTGTCTTCCGACTGGGGTCACCCGGACTTCCCTGTCGTCGTCCGGCGCACCGAGGACCGCGGCGGGCTCGCCTTCCCGCTGATCGGCGTCGACGACCCCCTGCACGCCCGGCAGCGGCGCATGCTGATCCCCAGCTTCGGCGTCAAGCGCATGAACGCCATCCGTCCCAGGCTGCAGAGCCTCGTCGACCGGCTCTTGGACGACATGCTGGCCAAGGGGCCGGGCGCAGACCTGGTGTCGGCCTTCGCCCTGCCGGTGCCCTCCATGGCGATCTGTGAACTCCTCGGCGTCCCGTACGGCGACCACGACTTCTTCGAGGAGTGCTCCCGCAACTTCGTGGGCGCCGCGACATCGGCGGAGGCCGATGCGGCCTTCGGCGAGCTGTACACGTATCTGCGTGGCCTGGTTGACAAGAAGCAGGCCGAGCCTGAGGACGGTCTGCTGGACGAGCTGATCGCACGCCAGTTGGAGGAGGGCGACCTCGACCACAACGAGGTGGTCATGATCGCGCTGGTCCTGCTGGTAGCCGGCCACGAGACCACCGTCAACGCGATCGCCCTCGGAGCCCTCACACTCATCCAGCACCCCGAGCAGATCGACGTGCTGCTGAGCGACCCCGGTGCGGTCTCAGGAGTGGTTGAAGAGCTGCTGCGGTTCACCTCCGTCTCCGACTACATCGTCCGGATGGCGAAGGAAGACATCGATGTCGGCGGCGAGACCATCAAGGCCGGGGACGCGGTGCTGGTCTCCATCACGCTGATGAACCGCGACGCCAAGGCGTACGAGAACCCCGACATCTTCGACGCCCGGCGCAACGCACGTCACCACGTCGGCTTCGGCCACGGCATCCATCAGTGCCTGGGGCAGAATCTCGCCCGCGCCGAGCTCGAGATCGCCCTTGGCGGGCTCTTCGCCCGTATCCCCGGCCTGCGGCTGGCCGTACCCCTGGAGGAGGTGCCCATCAAGGCCGGCCACGACGCCCAGGGCCCGATCGAACTCCCCGTCGTCTGGTGAGGATCCGGGCGGAGGGAACAGAAGGAAGAGAGGCAGGCCACGGCATGCGCATCACCATCGACCGCGACCGGTGCATCGGCTCCGGCCAGTGCGCCATGACCGCACCCGGCGTCTTCACTCAGGACGACGACGCGCTGGTCGCCCTGGTCCCGGGACATGAGGACGGGGCGGGGGACCCGCGCGTGCGCGACGTCCCCATGGCCTGTCCGGTGCAGGCGGTCGCGGTCTTCGAGGACTGAGCGGCATCGGCCGTGAGGCGTGGGTCCGCAACCGTGAGCGTGGTGGCTCTCCGGGAGCCGAGCGGCCAGGACCACCGCCTGCCGGAATCCGCAGCGGCGCATCACGGGGATGTGGAACCGGGTGAGTCGACTGACGAGGCAGAGCATGGATCCATCACGCTCGTCGGCCGGAGTCGGGCCCGTTCCGTCCTGGGCCCCGGTCCGCGAGCGCCTCGTCGGCACCGTGGCCCAGCAGTTCGTGGAGCAGCGGGGTCGCGGGCAGTGCCGGGTGGAGGTACACGCGCTCGCGGCGTTGTTCGACGGCGGCCAGCAGCTTCCGGAAGGTGGTCCTCGCCTCCTCGATCCGCCCGCCGTGATGTTGCGCCTGGCCCAACAGGCCCAGGTGGAGCGGGTGGCGTATGTGCGTCTTGGACTGGCCCAATTCGGCCAGTGAGGTGTGCATGAGGGCGAGGCCATCTTCGTGATCTCCTGCGTGCGCCAGGCCCCACCCTTTGACGACGCCCAGCATCGCCTTCCAGTAGACAAGTCCATGTTCGCCCGCAAGGCGAGCGCCTTCGTCGCTCGAGGCGAGTGCGGTGCGGGTGTCACCCTCCCAAGCCGCCACGACCCCGTCCACGTACAGCGCGAAGGAGCGGTCGGACGGCCTGCTTTCGTACCGAGTGAGGCTCAACAACTCACGTCGGCGCGCGCCGGCGGTCTGCCGGTGTCCCAGGAGCCAGTGGGTGAAGGTGTTGTAGGACCGGCAGGAGACGCGTGGGTCGTGCTGGAAGGTTCGCGACAGCGCGTGATCCTCGTTGGCGAAACGATCCGCTATGCCGACGCCGCGCTCCAGTTCGGCGAGGGCCTGCGGGAGCATTCCGCGCACATGCAGCACGATGCCTTCGCCGTACGTCGCACCGAGCGCCGCCACGGGCTCCCAGGTCTGCCGCGAGATGTCCCGCAGTAGGCCGGAGAACTGCCGCGAGGCGTCGTAGCGGCCGGTGACCAGGTACGCCGTGCACAGCGCCCAGAGCACCGACGGGTCCTCGGGGGCATGAGCGGCCGTGCTGAGGGCGCGACCGCGCGTCAGTGCCGTCTCGGCCTCGGGATGGCCGTAGCCGCGAGTGGTGGCGAGCACCTGGCCGAGTTGGATGTGCAGGTCCTGTTCCAACCTCTTTGTGGCGGGATCGTCCGGCGGTAGGAAGCCGACCAGGTGCACGGCGCGGCGCAGCCAGATCTCCACCTGCTCGTACGCCATGGACTGCTCGGCGTGTTCCGCGGCGAGCAGCAGCCGAGGCAGCACCTCGGCCGCGGGCAGTGCACTCCTGGCGTGCCAACTGTGATGCGCCACCCGCTCGATCTCCTCGTCCTGCACTTGCCCTCGCCTGCGTGCGCTCAGTGCGTCGGCGACCCTGGCGTGCAGGCGGTGGCGGTCCTCACGGGGGAGCTCGTCGACGAGCGTCTCCTGGACCAGGGCGTGAGCGAAGTGCAGTCGCCCCGGATGGTGCGGGTCCTCCCCGAGCAGGCCGGCACGGATGGCCGACTCAAGACCGGCGATGACCGGCTCGTCCCGCGTGGCGGTGCGGTGCAACAGGTCGGTGTCCACCTCGGCGCCGATGACGGCGCACAGTCGAAGCACCCGCAGGACCGGCTCGGGTAGCGCGGCGAACCGCTGGCGCAGCGCCTCGCGTACGCCGGTGGGAATGTGGGCCAGAAGCGCGTCAACCGCATCCGGGCGACGGAGTTTACGCGCATCGCCCACGAGAGAGAGAAGCTGCATCACCAAGTAGGGGTTGCCTCCGCTGCGCCGGTGCAGCACCTCGACAACCTTCGGGTCCACACCAGACCCTGCGTGTGCCTCGACGAGGGCGCCGACGGCCTGCAGGGAAAGCCCACAGAGCTGCAGCGTCTCGGTCCTGGGGCCGCGTAACACGTCGGAGACCATCCGGCGCAGCGTTGCGTCCGACTCGGCCTCGAACTTCCGCGTCGTGAGCACGATGCTGAGCGGATGGCCCTGGCAACGGGTGCTCAGTAGCCTGAGCAGGTCAAGGGAGGCGGTGTCCGCCCATTGCAGATCTTCAAGGAACAGCACGAGCGGGTGTTGCCCGGCGAGGGCGAGCAACACCTCGCAGACCGCGTCGTGGGCGAGGAAGCGGGCCTGGAACCAGTCGGAGGCCCCTTTCGGGCCTTCGGCCCGGGCCGCCGACCGCTCGGGCATCAGGGGGGCGAGCAGGGCGCCGAACGGTTCCGTCGCGTCGCGAAAGGCATCCGGCCGGGTGGCGGACAGCCGCCGCAGGATCTGAGTCCACAGCCAGTAGGCGGGGACGCCTTCGCCGGGGAAGCAGTGGCTCCAGACCACCTCCAACCTGGAGCCCTTCTCGGGCGCCTCCATGCTCTGCAGACGTGCCGCAAGTTCGAGCAGCAGGCGGGTCTTTCCGACTCCTGGGGGGCCGAGGACGCCGGCTACGTGGCCGTGGCCCACGACCGCGCTCGCGGCGGCGGTCGTCAGGCGGTCGAGCTCCTGGCTGCGGCCGGTGAACGGCGAAGGGGCAGCCGTCCACCCCGACTCGGACTCCGGGTATTCCCCGGCTTCCGAGGTGGCTGCGAGCTCGTGTTCCGGCCCGGGTACAGGCCGCCACCGGGCTGTCCCGGCTCGCGTTCCGGCGGCATCCGCCTGCGCGTCCGGCGGCACATCGGTTCGCGCCGCCGGGCGCGCGCCGGTCCCCGTGATCCCCTCGCGTTCGGCGGTCGCGCCGGCGTCGTCCGTCCCGTTGGCGTCGTTGGTTTCCACCGCCGTGCCGTGCCCCCGGGGCGTGACGGCAGTCCTGCCGTCCCAGGAGCCCACGAAGCCCTCGGAGTTCTGTACTCCGTCGTCACCGCTCTCGCTCAACACGAGCGGGACAGGTGACGCTCCGGTGGACTCAAGTGGTGTGGGAGACAACTTCTTCGAGGGGGCGCTCGCTCCCGGCTCCGGGCGCAGGATCGCGTTTCTGACCCGGCGCAGTTCGGCTGCGGTGTCCACGCCGAACTCCTCGACCAGATGACTACGCGTCCGCTCGTACACCTCAAGCGCCTCGGCCTGCCGCCCGAGCCGGGACAGCGCCGTCATGAGGTGGCCGACCAGCCGCTCCCGCGTGGGATGACGGCGCGCCTCCCCGTCCAGATCGGCGGCGACCTCTTCGGCCGCGCCGAGGGCCAGCCGCGCCTCCGCGCGGGACTCGACGGCGGTGAGCCGGATCTGTTCGAGTCGGGTGCACTCGTCGCTGAGCGGCGGATGGCTGTCGAACTCCGCGTACGGAGAGCCGCGCCACAGCCCCAGGGCCTCGGTGAGCCGGGCATGCGCGGTGCGCGGATCGCGCTGCTCCAGCAGCCGCCGTCCGTCGGTGACCAGACGCTCGAAGCGGCAGGCATCGATTTGTTCGGGATCGAGATCGAGGACGTAACCGGGCGTCCGATGACGTAGCACCGAAATTTGGCCTGTTCCCGCCTTTGTGTGCAGGGACCGGCGCAGATGAGAGACATGGCTTTGGAGTGTGGCGACGGCATGACGGGGCGCTTCGTCACCCCACAGTTCCTCGACGAGCAGTTCGGTGGGCACCACGCGGCCGAGGCGGATGAGCAGCAGGGCGAGCAGTGTTCGTCGGCGTGGCGGGCCGAGCGGCAGGTCATGCCCGTTGTGTCGAGCCGACATGGGCCCCAGAACGCTCAGTAGGAGCTCAGCCTGACCGGTCGTCGTGGCTGACACGTTCGCGGTCGGAGGTAAAGGCATGAACGGTCCCCATCGTGCTTGCGGATATGGCTGACCGACGGTTTTGAACTGGCTGGTCTCACACCGTCCTCTCCGGATCCTGGCATGGCGAACGACTCCTTCCAAGCTGGAGATCCATCGATTGGCAAGAAAGCGGCAGGTGTTCGGCAAGGATTTCGACTGGGGTCCGGAAAGCGATGGCGGGCGACGGCAAGGGGTCGCCAGCGGCTCGACAAGGACCCCGCAAGGGCGGTGACGCACAATGTTCAACATCTGGAGTCACCGCTGGTCCCAGGGCCGATGACGCCCCTGCTGACGGCCTTCACGGCTGCTCACCGGCCTCCGAGTTTATTTCGCCCAAGTTTCCTGACAGGGAGCACTCTCTTGCTGAGTCCAGCACCTGCAACTCCGGCCCTGTGCATGGCGAGCCTCGATAAATCCTTGACCATCCAGCAGGCGAACCAGGAGTTCTTCAGGCAGTTCAACGGCTCGTCCGAGGACATATGCGGTCGCAATTTCCGTGACGTGGTGCACCCGAGCGTGCAGCAGCCGCTGGTGCGTCAATTCTCCAATTTACTTGAAGGGAAGAACCATCGATTCGTAACGCCCGTCATTGCCGTGGGGCCCGGAGAGGAGTCCGCCTTCACCGTTTCCCTCACCGCGGTCGCGGTGCGCGGTGGCCTGCCCGGCACGACCGCGATCCTGGTCATGATGCCCACGGCCGGGGACGCCGAGCAGACGCGTGTGGTGACCAACCGCAAGAAGATCCTCTCCGCGATGGACGCGCGCATCCTCGAAGGCATCGCCGCCGGCGTCTCCACCGTCCCCTTGGCAGCAAGCCTCTACCTCAGCCGGCAGGGCGTCGAGTACCACGTGACCTGCCTGCTGCGGAAGCTGAAGGTGTCCAACCGCGCCGCGCTGGTCTCCCGCGCCTACTCCCTGGGCGTGTTCAAGGTCGGCACCTGGCCGCCCGAGGTCGTGGACGACTTCGTGAAGTGAGCGGGCACGGGCCCTCCGGGCGCCCGCTCGCGCGGGTGGCTGTGGCAGCGTTCACCCGGGTCGAGTGCAGGGTCGCCGGACTCGCCGCTCACGCAGTGCCCGGCAAGCACCTGGCGGAACGGCTCGAGTCGCGCGCAGTGGAGAGGCACCTCATCAGCGCGTACCACAAGCTCCGGGTCGCAGGACGGTCCGAACCGGCCGCGTCTTCCCCCGCGCTGCCCGGCCCGGCGGACGCCTGACGGCACGCTTGAGCGCTTCCCGCGCCCAGGAGCGGGCCGTACCGCAACGCCCGCTTCCGTACCTCGGGTGACCGAACCCCGGGCCCGGTCTCCACAGGGTCAGCCCGCCCGATCCGGATTTCGTCGACGGCCCGTGCGCGGTCTCCATACGGTCCGTTCTGCCCCGGACCGTGTCACTCCGGCCGGCCTTCCGATTCATCTTTCATCTCTCCCAATTTCATCTCTCCCAAGCTCAGGAGACACAGCGTGATTGCACACCAGCCTCTGTCGCGGCGCCGCATGCTCGGCGTGGCGGCCTTGGGTGCCGCCGCACTCGCGGGGCAGACCACGATCACCGCCGCCGCCCCCCGGGCGGCCGCTGCCACCGCAACCAGTGGTTCCGGCGGCACGTTCGTCCCCGCCGTCGTGGTCGGCACCGGTTACGGCGCGGCCGTCACCGCCCTGCGCCTCGGCGAGGCAGGGGTCCCCACCCTGATGCTGGAGATGGGCCGGCTGTGGAACCAGCCCGGTCCTGACGGCAACGTATTCAGCGGGATGCTCAAGCCCGACAAGCGCTCGAGCTGGTTCAAGACCCGTACCGAGGCTCCGCTCGGCTCTTTCCTGTGGCTCGACCTCGCCAACCGGGACATCGAGCCCTACGCGGGTGTACTGGACCGGGTCAACTTCGACCAGATGTCCGTGTACGTGGGACGCGGTGTCGGTGGCGGTTCGCTCGTCAACGGTGGCATGGCGGTCACGCCCCGGCGCTCGTACTTCGAGGAGGTGCTGCCCCAGGTCGACGCCGACGAGATGTACACCACGTACTTTCCGCGCGCGAACTCCACCCTGCGCGTCAACAACATCGACAAGAGTTGGTTCGAGCAGAACGAATGGTATACCTTCGCGCGTGTCTCGCGCCGGCAGGCCTCGAATGCGGGCCTGAGCACCACCTTCGTGCCCAACGTCTACGACTGGGACTACATGCGCCGTGAGGCGGACGGCGCGGTGACCAAGTCCGCGCTGGCCGCCGAGGTCATCTACGGCAACAACCACGGCAAGGTCTCACTCGACAAGAGCTACCTGGCGGCCGCGCTGGGCACCGGCAAAGTCACCATCGAGACCTTGCACCAGGTCAAGACGATCCGTCAGCAAAGCGACGGCACGTACCTGCTCACCGTCGAGCAGAGGGACACCGGCGGCAAGCTGCTCGGGACCAAGGAGGTTTCCTGCCGCCACCTCTTCCTCGGTGCCGGCAGCCTCGGCTCGACCGAACTGCTGCTGCGTGCCCGCGAGACCGGAACTCTCCCGAACCTCAGCCCTGAGGTCGGCGGGGGCTGGGGCCCCAACGGCAACATCATGACCGCCCGCGCCAACCACATGTGGAACCCCACGGGCACCAAGCAGTCGTCGATCCCCGCCCTCGGTATCGACGACTGGGACAACCCGGACACCCCTGTCTTCGCCGAGATCGCCCCCCTGCCGGCGGGTGTCGAGACCTGGGTCAGCCTCTACCTGGCCATCACCAAGAACCCGGAGCGCGGCACCTTCGTCTACGACGCCGCCAAGGACCGGGCGGATCTGCGCTGGACCCGGGACCAGAACGCGCCCGCGACCGCAGCCGCGAAGTCGCTCTTCGACCGCATCAACAAGGCCAACGCCACCATCTACCGGTACGACCTCTTCGGCAAGCAGATCAAGGCCTTCGCCGACGACTTCTGCTACCACCCGCTCGGCGGCTGCGTCCTCGGCAAGGCCACTGACAACTACGGCCGCGTCGCCGGATACAAGAACCTCTACGTGACCGACGGCTCACTCATCCCCGGAAGCATCGGCGTCAACCCGTTCGTGACCATCACGGCGCTGGCAGAGCGGAACATCGAGCGCGTCATCAAACAGGACATCGCGGATTCCTGACGAGCGGTAGGCGCGGCCCGCCCGCGCCCCCCTTCTCCTCCCGGCGAACGCCCCGCCACGGTGGGCGGTCGGACCGAAACCGAAAAGGAACGACTCCGTGAACTCCCCGCTCACCGAGCACAACAGCCTCTGGATCCGCAGGTTCCACCCGCGCCCCGACAGCCACGTCCGGCTGGTCTGCCTGCCCCACGCCGGCGGCTCCGCCAGCTTCTACTTCCCCGTGTCCCGGTCCATGCCCGACAGCGTCGACGTGCTGTGCGTGCAGTACCCCGGCCGCCAGGACCGCCGCACTGAACCTCTCCTGGACTCCGTACCGGCGCTCGCCGACAAGGTCTACGAGGCCCTCCTGCCCTGGACCGACCGGCCCATCGCCCTGTTCGGCCACAGTATGGGCGCCTCCCTCGCCTACGAGATCGCCCGACGGCTGGAGCAGGAGCGGGGCATTGTGCCCGCCACCCTCATCGCCTCCGGCCGCCGCGCCCCGTCCACGCACCGCGACGAGACCGTCCACCTGCGCGACGACGACGGCCTCGTCGCCGAGATGCGCGGCCTCAGCGGCACCAACCCCCAACTGCTGGGCGACGAGGAGGTCCTGCGCATGATCCTCCCGGCCATCCGGGCGGACTACCGCGCAGCCGAAACCTACACCTGGGAACCGGGGCCGCCCCTGCGCTGCCCCGTGACCTGCCTCGTCGGCGACGACGACCCGAAGGTCACCGTGGAGGAGGCCGCCGCTTGGTCCGAGCACACCGACGGCCCGTTCATGCTGAAGGTCTTCCCCGGCGGCCACTTCTTCGTGGCCCATCACCAGAGGGAAATCGTCGGCCTCATAGCCACCGAGTTGGAGGTGCCCGACCGGCCATGAGTGGGCGTTCTGTGGGTCTCCGCTTAGCTGTGACTGGCGGCCGGACCTGGGCGACTTCGGCAAGCTGCACGTCCGGCACGGAAAGGGCAGTCGCCTGGTGTGGCCGGCGCGGGCGCCGGGGTACAGCACGCTGCGCTGCCCCCGGGCTCGGTGCCGTCCAGGAGCCGGCTGGGGGTGATGTCTGGTATGTCGTGACACGGGGGATCCTCCCGACGCCGTCAGCCAGCCGACGGCACGTGCCGAGGGCGGCCGCTGTGCACGTCGGGCAGGGCCAGCAGCCCGAAGGCGCGGTGGGCCGCACCCGTCCCACGCCGGACGACGGCCAGGGCGATGAGGGCCGCCGCGGCGGGCACGCCGAGCCACCAGTCCAGCAGATGGATCAGAACACTTGAGGCTACGGCGCTGCCGAGCGCCACTCCGAAGACGGCACCCAGCACCGCGAGCACGATGCGGACGTGCCCGGGTGCCGCACCGCTGCCCGGCTCACGCTCGCCCGACCCGAGCCAGGAGACCATCGCACCCAGCATCACGGGTACGAGGACAGCTCCCATCCCGTACAGCGTCAGCGCGACCGGCGAAGACAGCCAGTCGCCGACGCGCGACAGGACCTGCCCGAAGCCCGGGTGCTCCGGCCAGGCCGCGAAGGTGTTCCGGTCGGCCGAGAAGAACCGCTGGTACCCGCGCCCGTCCCAGCCGTGGACCAGGATGAAGAACATCCCGAGGTAGCCCACTCCGGCCTGGAGGAAGGCGGCGTACGCGCGGCCGGCCGCGATCAGCCGCGCAGCGACCCAGTATCCGAGTAGGCCCTGGCTCACGTTGGTTGCGGCGAACAGGGCGACCAGCCAGGCGGGCAGCCCTTCGTGCCCACGCGCCACCTGCATGGTCTCCCAGTCCGGGAAGCCCCAGAGCAGCCATACGCCGCTGGGCGCGAACAGCACCGAGCAGTACAGGACGGTGCCCATCAGGTACGGGTCCGACCACCGAAGGACGCGGGGGCGGGGCGAACCGGGCCTGCTGACGAGTCGGTACGCGGCGGCGGTCGCGAAGCTTGCGCCGATGCCGTACGACCAGAAGACGTCGACCTGGACCATCGTGCTCTCCTTTCCGGAATGACACGTCATTCCGCTTCGAAGGCAAAAAAATGAACGGTCCTTGCGGGCCTGCGGCTCAGGAGGAGCCGAGGCCGTCGAACATGAGGGTTTCCACCGTGTGGATCCACGGCTGACGCATGCCGGCCGGGTCCTGCACGTGCAGCAGGCGTACGGCTCCGGTCACGATCATCCCGTTCACCGCGAGGCCGACCACATGGGCGTCCAGATCGCGACGCAGAAAGCCACGGTCCTGGCCGTTGCGGATGAACGCGGCGGTGTACGCGGCTGCCGCCTCCATCGCCTGGCCTGCGAGGTCGGGCTCGGCGCGGTCGATGGCTATCGCGTCGTAGAACAGAATGCGACCCAACTCCGGTTCCGCAACGACGAGCTCGAACAACTTTTGGCCGATCCGCCTGACCTGCTCCCGGTACTGCGACAGGGTCTCCGAAGAGCCGGGGTCTTCGTCGGACAGTGCGTCGGTTATCCGGCCGAGCGCCCGCGACACCACGCTCCGCGCGATGTCCTCCTTGTTCTTGAAGTAACGGTAGAACGTGCCGTGTCCGGCTCCGAGCTCCCGCGCGATGTCGGAGATACCGGTCGCGTGGTAGCCGCGTTCGGCGAATACCTTTCCCGCGGCGCGCAGGATCGCGTCCCGCTTGTCGACCACACCTCCGGGCACGGAGTTCCCCTCACGTCAGCGGAACGCGGAATGACGTGTCATTCTCGAACTGGCCACCGGCCACCGTCAATAGACCCGACTCCGTCCGCTGGGCGAGGAAGCCGGAGCAGACGGCGTGATAGGGCCTTAAGTGAGCCCCAGTAGTGGCCTTGCGCCCGGCCCCCGAGCCGGGCTCGTAGTTGCACCGCCGATGGTGTCCCGCCGAGTGGTGTAGGCGGTCGAGGGTCGTGAACGCGCGGGTGTCTGCCCGGGGGCGTGCATCCGCTGTCGATGAGTGCTCCCTGAACCAGGGCAGGCCATCGCGCAAGTCGCCCTGGTGAACGGGCAGTTCAACCGGAGGAGCGCACGATGGCCTTGTCCCAGCCTGACCTGATGCGACTGCTTCAGTCACTACGTACGGCCGACGGAGTTGAGACGATCAGGGTGCTGCGTGAGCGCATCCTGCAGGAACTCATTGAGGCCGAGGCGACCGACGCAACGGCCACCGCGAGCGGCTGTTGACCACTCAGGCCGGCGGCCTCGATCTGAAGATCCCGAAGGTGAGGACCGGGTCGTTCTTCCCCTCGCTGCTGGAGCGGCGTCGGCGGATCGACCGGGCGCTGTTCGCCGTGGTGATGGAGGCACACGTGCACGGGGTCTCGACCCGCTGAGGTCGACCATGCGGTTGGGCGGCTCCTTGGAGACGACCACAGTCCAACGCTGCTCGACCCAACTCCGCCTGGCGTTGCAGGGCACCCTGGCCGAACGCCCTACCGCGCCACCTCGCCGTCACGGCAGGTGACCGACACGAGTCTGGGCTTGCACACTTCGGCCTGCCAAACTCGCAAACCATCGCGCACCACCGAACCCCCGACCATGTCCTTTCTCGCGACCACTCGCAAACTGTCGTGCTCCGTCACAACCGCGGCGGATGTACCAGCACGGGAGCCGGATCCGCTGTGAAGCCATCGGGAATCCGCCCGAGAGCCGAGTCGGGGCGATGCGGTGGTGATCAAATCGTTGCCGCGCCGCGTACAACCGCGAACAGCCTTCCCCTGTCCGACAGTTGGCCAATGAGGATGATCCTTTGGCCGGTGCACCCACACGCCCGTTTCGGGCTGTGGGGGAGAGGACGGGCTCGTAGATGGAGAAGGTAAAGATGGGCAGGACGATGCGGAGCGCGGTGGTGACCGCAGGAGCGGCCCTCGTGTTCACCGGGGTGGCGGCGGTGCCGGCCGGGGCGGCGGAGGGCGGGGTCTCCTTCACCCGGGTCACGGTGAACAGCGGGAAGCCGATAGTCATCGGGACCACCAAGGAGGTCGTCGTGCCCGCGTCCTTCCGGATGACGACCAGGCTCAAATACGACTACGGGCCGACCGTGTTCCCCTACCGGGGGCACCCCGATTCGGGGGACACGCTGCACAGCTCCGTCATCACCAGCGACTGCAAGGTCGTGGACAAGGCCAACGGCGTCTGCGACTTCAAGGAGTGGCTGTACATCGACCCGCGGTACTCCGACTTCGGGAACGAGTACGCCGGCACCTGGAAGACTGCCGCTCGGGTCTTTCTCGCCGGTGACGCCTACGACACCGACGACAAGAATCTCTCGTTGCAGGTCAAGCGGGCTACACGCGTCACCGTCAACGCCTCGCCGGAGCCGGTCGCGGCGGGGAAGACGATCACCGTCACCGGGCGGGTCGAACGGGCGAACTGGAACACGCACACGTACCAGGGGTACGCGGGCCGCACGGTGAGCCTGCAGTTCAAGGCGGCGGGCGCCTCCTCGTACACGACGGTCAAGAAGGCGACGTCGAACAGCAGCGGGGCCCTCAAGACCACAGTGAAGGCCACCAAGCCAGGAACGTGGCGGTGGACCTACTACGGGAACTCCACCTCCGGGGCAAAGTCGTCGACCACGGACTACGTCGCCGTGCAGTAGCCGACGCGCCCGGACCACATTCCCTCCCTTCACGACGACGCGCGCCGCCAAGCAGCGCGCCAGCTCACCCAGCCGCCAGCCGAAGCTGCGGTCAGTGGCCCCCCTCGGCCAAGGTCGACGCCGACGCCGACGCCGACGCCGACGCCGACGCCGAAGACGACGAGGACGCGGCGCGGGACGACGATGACGGCCTGGCGCCGGGCGATGAGGAAGAGGAGCGGCCGGACTGGCGCATGAGCATGGTCGCCGAAGCCTCCGTCCGCCACTGGACGGTGGCCTTCAAAGCCGTCCAGGAAGGCCACACGCTGATCGCCCTGCGCAAGGTCGACGCCGCGATCTTCTGGACCCCCAACGAGACCCCGCCCGACAAACCGGACCGGGACCGGCTTCGGCGAAGTGAAGGCCAAGTTCCTCCAGGCCGGAGAGTTCATCCCGGAAGGTGACGAGTGATGGCCGGACCCACAGGCCGCGGCAACTCCCTCGGCGCCGCCCTCAACGACCTCCTGGGCGCCCAGGTCACCCCGCGCCACAGGCTGTCCACCTACAACGCCAAGCACTGGCACGCCCAACTCAGCCAGCTCACCGGAGCCAGACGCGGCTACGAGGCCCTCGAAAGCGCCGGCCTCGACGTCCGGCCCGACACCCTGTTCAAGTGGCTGTCGGATCCCGAGTACAACGTCCGCCGAAGCTACCGCGACCTCATCCACACCGCCTACGAAAACGTCGCCATCGTCCCCGCCGAACCCCTCCCCGGCACGGTGAAGAACGGCCAGTTCGAGATCAGCGGCAAGGTCAAAACCGGCAACGACGAACGCGACCGCGGCACCCGCCGCGCCGCACCCCTGCGCATCGACGGAAGCCGTGGGGACTGGAGCGAGATCGAGACGCTGTGGCTGGCCGGCGACTTGCGTGATGACGACTTCGAGGACCGCTTCATCGACGACGTCATCGTCGCCGACAACCGATGGCTGGGAATTCAGCGGAAGCTCGTACTCCGTCGAGCTCAGATAACGCCAGAAGGGAACCCTCGTACGAGCACCAGCCCTGAACGGCCCGCGTTACCACCGATCATTTGCACGCAGAGCGACTGCGACCGCCCGACGTCGGCGCAGCATCCCTCCCCCGGATTCCCGAGCCGCTTGCCCCACGCAATGCCGCACTGGCTGTGCCGCCACCGCCGTCGCCCGAGCGCTCATCGACGGGGACGTCCCGCAGCCAGCATGCGCGGGGATGGTCCCGGCAACAGCAACACGGAGAAAGCCGCCTGGCTCCTGCCCCGGTACGCCCGGGGATCGTCCCGCCACGCGAGCGCAACCTCAACCTCAACCGTCGGACTTCTTCCCATCCCGGCCCGCTCCCGGAGGGCGCTGTGAAGACGGGGAGACCACGGCAGGGGGCGGGGAGTCTATGCGGGGTGGGGGCTTTCCTGTTCCGTCCAGATGGTCTTGCTGCTGTCACTGAAGCGGACGCCCCAGTTCTGTGCGAGTTCGGCGCAGATGAAAAGGCCGCGTCCGCCCTCGTCGGTGGTCTGGGCGTGGCGAAGGCGTGGTGAGACGGGGCTGGAGTCGCTGACCTCGAAGGTCAGCGTGCGGCCGCTGTTGATCAGGCGGAGGGTGATGGAAGGGGTGCCGTAGCGGACGGCGTTGGTGGCCAGTTCGCTGACGATGAGTTCCGTGGTGAGCGAGAGTTCGTCGAGGTTCCATTCGGTCAGCTGACGCCGCGTGCGGGTGCGGGCAGTGGCGATGGCCGCGGGTTCGGCGGGCATGTCCCAGGTGGCGACGAGACTGGATTCGAGTGCCTGGGGTCCGCACGAGGAGCAGCACCGCGTCGGTGCCGGGGGCAGGGGCGGGGACGGTGCGCATAACCTCGTCGCGCAGGTTGCCCAGGGGGCGGGTGCTTTGGGCGAGGACCTGCCGCAGCTGGTCCTGGCCGGTCCTCCTTTCTGCCTCGCTCGTGGGAAAGAACGCGACGGTGTAGAGAGCGATGATGCTTCCCTCAGGGAGGTCCAGACGGGTGCTGGCGAAGGTGTCTTCGCCGCCGCTCAGCGGGGGAGCGACGGGAACATCGATTGTCTCGACGGCCCCGTGGGGGTGGGCGAGTACCGGTTGCGGGCCACCGGCGAGGGCGAGGGTGCAGCTCAGGGCCAGGGGATCGTAGATCCCGTAGAGGCAGTCGGCGGTCAGTGTCTGGTTTTGCAGAGGGTCGCTGGTCGGCAGGCCGGCGCGTTCGGCGGCGAGTCGGGCCACGGTCCCGTTGAGGCGGGCGAGTAGTTCGTCAGGTTCCAGGTCCAGTGATGCCAGGGTGTGGATGGCGGTACGCAGCTGACCCATCGCCATGGCGGCGTGGATGCCTGTACCCGAGACGCGACCGACGGTGAAGGCGATCCGCGCACCGGACAGCGAAAAGACGTCGAACCGGCCGCCGCCGGCATCGGCTGAGTGATGGAAGTGGGCGCTCTCCACGGCTGCCTGAGGCGCCGGGAGCTGGGCCAGGAGGTGGCGCTGCAGCGTCAGGGCGATGGTGTGTTCTCAGGCGTAGCGGCGCGCGTTGTCAACGTGCAGCGAGGCCCGTGCAGCGACCCGACCCCAGCGCGAGGTCGAGATCCTGGTCCACGAACCGGTCGCGGCCGGGAGAACGGTAGAGACTCAGTATTCCCGGTACGCCGTTCCTCAGCGTCATCGGGGTGACGATGGCAGAGTGCGGGCCCTGCGCGCGGGACGCCTGCGAATGGTGGTCGTGGGTTTCGCCCGGCCAGTACGTGATCAGCTGGGGGCATAGGTCCGTCAGGGCCTGAAGCCACGCCCCAGGAAATCTGAACGGACCCGTACCGGTGCCCAGTGAGTCCCGTTGAGGGTCCACCGTGGCGAAGGACATCCGCCGCAGGGGCATGGCGGGCCCCACGGGCCCGGGCGGAGGGGCCTCGCCCCGCACGACGGGGTCCAGCAGGTCGACTTCTGCGGCGTCGGCGAAAGCGGGCACGAGGACGTCGACGAGTTCGCGGCAGGTGGTGTCCAGCTCGAGCGTGTGCCCCAGACGCTCTCGCACGTCGTTGAGGACTCGAGCGTGAGCGAGGGCCCGCTCGCGGACCGTGACGTCCACCACCGCCGTGGACACGCCCAGCACCCGGCCGTCCGCATCCTGGAGCCGGAACACGGAAACGGAGTACACGTCCTCGTGCGCGGGGTCGTTGGGCGGGCGGCCGCGTACGAGCCTGTCCAGCGCAGGTTCGCCGGTGGCGAGCACGTCGTGCAGCATCGCCACGGTCTCTTCAGGGTCGGACAGATGCACCACGTCGCCGAGCCGGCCGCCGAGCACGTCTGCGGGCTCGACTGCACTCATCCCCGCTGCCGCTGTGTTCACCCGCAGGACGCGCAGATCGGGATCCAGCACCTGCATCCCGATGGGCGACTGGGTGAACAGTGCCGTCAACACCGCCTGCCCCCGTGCGTCGGCACCCCGCCCCTCTTCCGGACGCAACAGGTAGATGCCCCAGCCCGAGCGGCCCTCGCGCAACGTCACAGGTTTCACCGCTAGGCCGGGAACCGCCGCTGTCCTGCCCGAACGGCGGTCCGGTCCGGCGTCGGCCGGGTCCCATACCGCGGTCAGCAGCTCTACGACGGGACGGCCGACCGCGAGGTCTGCACCGCGCTCGAACAGGGACCTGGCCTCCTGGCTCCACCCGACGATGACACCCGCTGCGTCGATGACGAGCAGCACGTCGTCCGATGCCACGGCCCGATCCTCCATGCATCGCCTCCGCGCGGACAGATCAGCGCTGCAGGCCGTCTGCGTCCGGTCACGTCCCTTCCAGAGTGCCCCCCCGCGCAAGGACACCGCACGTCGGAGCCAACGGGCGCGCAGCCTTCCTTGTAGAACGCCCGTCCATGAGTGCGGTGTCGGGCCAGAAGAGACGACTGGGGCCCCTCGGCTGTTCGCTCTGGTCACGGGCGGAGGATGGAAGGTCATCCCGGCTTGTGTCTCTGCGAGGCGTTGGGACCGGGAAAGCCTCAGGTGCGTCTGTGTCTCCACCGCCGGACATGGGAGGTTCCATGACACCGCCTCCGTCACCAGCGCCTCCACCAACGCACTGGCAGCGCTTCGGCGCGTGGTACCGGGCCGTGAACTGGGACAAACACACGGCAGTGATCGCCGCTGTTGTGGCGTCCGTCGGGCTTGTCCTGTCTGCCTGGGGCACCTTGACATCAGCCGAGGTCGCTGATGATCAACTGGCGAACTCCCGCGAAAGCCAGTTGGAGGAAGAAAAGGCCCAGGCAAGCGGTGTGACCATGTGGGTCGAATGGAACTTCGGCACCGGCAATGCCGTGAACGCTGCGGACCGCAGGCTGGTCATCGCCAACCGGTCACTCGATCCGACTCCGATCGGACTGCTCGGCAAGGCCCAATTCCCGCGTCACCCCCGAGGGGAGATGGCGTCACCCCCAAGGGGAGATGAAGGACCACGTTCTGTACCTCGGCTCGCTGCCTCCATGTACGCGCGCCACCTACACAAACTGGACGCTCCTCGATGCCGACAACTCGAGCCCGACGCGTTTCGACGTGGTGAGCATCGTCTTCTTGGACGCTTCGGGACTGACATGGCAGCGAAACCGGGACGGCCTGCTCTCGAAACTGGGTGCGGGTAAGGAGTTCTCCAAGCGCGTAGTCGAGCACGGCAGACCAGCGCCAGGCATGGATCCGATCCGGGAAGCCAAGCTCAAGGCGCTGGATCCCTGCAAGCCCACATGAACCTTCGAGATCGTTCTTGCCTAATTGGGCAAGAACGACTCGAAGGTCAGTTCCGGGCACCCGCACCGGCTGCGGTGCGCTTTCACTCTCACGCATTCTGTTCTCCTGGCCCGACAGGCAAGGCTTCGGCGTCGGATGGCGTCCGATTTGTGGCCAAGCGAGGCCGACTTCGACAAGATCAAGAACCTCCGCGTGCACGCCATGCCACGGAGGCGGCGGCCTCCCGCCACGGTGCGGAACCGCCGTCGCCCCAGCCTTGCTTCATGTATCGATATTCGATAGATTTCCATCGCAACTCGATGGAGGGATGACTCATGGGAAAGCTGACCGTGGGTGCGCTGCGCGCGGTGCTCGGGATGGTTCTTATCGGCACCGTGTTCGTGCAGGCAGGGATGGTGTGGGCGTTGGTCAGCGGGAGCGACCCGGAGGACGGGTCGCTCCCGCTGACCCCGCTGCGCGTGATCACGATCCTGGGCATGGTTTCGGTCCAGGTCGCCCTGGTCTGCGTATGGCGACTGGTGGCGATGGTGCGACGCGGAACCGTGTTCTCCCATGCCGCCTTCCGCTACGTGGACGGCGTGATTGGCGCGATCGTTGCGGCTGCCCTCGTGTGGTTCGCGGTCACGGCCATCAACGCGCCGGGCCAGCGGGACGACCCGGGTGTCACCGTCATCATGGGCGGGATTGGTGTCGGGATCCTGGCTGTGGCGCTCATCGTGCTCGTGCTGCGGATGCTGCTCGCCCAGGCCGTCACACGCGACGTCGAAGCGGCACAGATGCAGGCCGAGTTGGACGAGGTAATCTGATGCCGATCGCCGTCGACATCGACGTGATGCTAGCCAGGCGGAAAATGTCCGTGGGAGACCTCGCAGATCGCGTAGGGATCACGCCCGCCAACCTGGCAGTACTCAAGAACGGCCGCGCCAAGGCGGTGCGCTTCGCGACGCTCGCCTCGCTCTGCGAGGCGCTCAAGTGCCAGCCGGGCGACCTGCTGCGCTGGGAGCCCGAAGACACCGCGGGCGAATGAACCGTGCCTGCCGACGCGTCATCGCCGATCCCACTTGCCTTTGACCAACTCCGCGAGAATCCCGGGCCGTGCCCGAGAAGACCCCGGGACCGGCTGGCCGAGGCCGAGGTGCCCGACCTCGCGATCCGCGCGGCGTACGGCACGCTCTGGTCGTCATGCTTGCGCTGACCGCGTGGGCGGTTCTGGCCCAAGCGTCCTGCCTGCTGGCGGTGGGTGCAGCAAGTTGGGGTGGTCGGAGAACGTGCCGTCGCCGCAGAAGGCAGCGACCGCATCCGCTCCAAGTTCGGCCCCGCCGCGATCCACCCCGCCACCATTCTGCTGCGCCGTCTCCCGAATCTCGAGCCCACAGTCCTGGCACCGCTGGGTCACCCTCGCGATGCTCGCTCGCGCTTTCCTCGCCGTCGCCACTGGAGACGAACGCACTCACAGGCCCGCCTCGGACGGACTGATCCCGTTGACCAGTATCGAGATCGCGCACCTGTTCAACTCTGTGGACGTACAGCCTGGCGACACTGCAGTGCACCGACTTCGCTGGTCCCGCTGGCGACGACGCCACCAGGCCCGAGCCCGTGACAGCCACTACCTGCGACAAGCAGCAGCTCAACCGTGATCACGATCTACAACTGCCGTACTAGCGAGTGCCGCAAGGTTCCAGGTCGGTGACCTTCACCTCGGGGCGCTCAAGCAGCGCCGTTTCACCGCGCGCCATGTAGTCCAGGTCATCGAATTCCCAACTGTCGGTCGGTCGCGAGTAGCGGCCGAGGTATCCGAAGTCGTTGCGCTGCCAAAAGAAGCCGTTGGCGTCAATGATGTTGAGCCTCGTCGCGGCCTTGGGTTCACCACTCGGCCAGGGGGCGAAGAGGGTGTCGGTCAAGTCTTTCGGCATGGAGACCCTGGAGCAGGGAGGAATGACGCCAATCCACTTCACGGCCCTAGCGCCCTCGCCCGAGACCAATGCAGAGGCCGGGTCGAAGGATCTATTCGCCACGACGAGCCCGCCCTCGTGCGTATGCCAGAAGCTGATGAGGGACGCCTGAGCCCGGTTCTCCTCCAGGCTCTGAGCCTGGGACTGAGCGAGCTGGTCATCAGAGACCTGGGCCGCCTTCCATGTGCCCCAGGCCGAAATCGCCAGGCTGACCGCTGCCACCACCGCGGCCAAAACGGCAGTGTGCTTGCCCATGTCCGCCCGCCGATACCAACCCACGGCCCGACCCGGCCAGGCCCATATGGACGGGGTGCGCTGAACGGGAACGGTTGGGCGGTGCGGAGATTGTGGTGGGCGCGACGGAACTCGCCTGACGCGTAACCTCGGACGGCTTGCAGCCACCTGACCTCGATTCTCCCGGGGTATCCAAGGGACGCGGAATCCTGTCCCGGGGTTCCCGAGCGACACAAGCCGTCAGGCATGCTCATTTTTCGACCGTGACGAGATACGGATTTGCCATCAAGGCACTTCGCAAGGGCGCCAAGCCGTCAGGAAGGAAGAGGACGACGAGAACGAGGACGCCGTGGGCGCCGAAGACACCGCGCTCGAACACGCCAGCGTCTCCGATGTTGGCAGGCCCTCGGAGGCGACCACTTCTGTGCCAGTGCGCGAGTCCCCGGTCCCGTTGCATCCCGTAGCGGCACACCGCCGAAGCCGTGCCGCTGCCAGCGGCACCACAGAAACAGCTTCGCCGACCGGCTCCCGGTCCATAACGCCCAGCGATAGGGTGCGGGCAGCGGCCGGCGCATCGGCCCAAGCCCGCACCCCGGCCCATGACCGGGGCGCATCAAGGCGAAGGTGCCCGCGGACTCCAGCGAGGGTCCGGACTGTGCGCATCAGTGTGAGGTGTATGTCAACGTCATTCGGCCGTCAGGTCGTTGAGCCTTCCGCATGCTGCTCTTCATCGCGCGCATCGGATCATGGGGCCGGGCGCTGGAAAAGCGACAGCCGTATGACCAAGAGCCACGGTCGTAAGAGCCGGGCAAGAAGCGCCAGCCGCCGACAGGGCGCCAGCTACGCCGCCGCCAACGCCGGAAACCCTCCACGTCCACGACAGCGGCCCGTCCAGCCCGGACCTCCAGCCCGCTGATCCCAGCCGGTGGGGAGTGGAGTCCGCGCCGGACATGCGGACCGCGGCCGCGATGATCGGTGCTTGCATCGAGCGCTGAACACCGTGCCGGCGCTCTCGGACGGCGAAACTCCTTGAGGTGGACCCGATCGTGCTCGCGGTGACGGCCGGAGCGGTCTTCAGCCTGCACGCGTCACGCGGTGCGGATGGGTTCGCTGCCGGGCCCACCCAGGTGTTCTTCTTCCTCGTCCAGAATGCCCGCGCCTTCGGGAGCGACTTCCGGATGCTGACGGAGGCCGTCGAGCGGATGCCGCTGGCTGGCCGTGCGGAACTCCTCGATGACGCGCTGGACCTGTGGTCGTCCTACGGCCAGCTGCACCCCGGCCTCATCCGCGGCCAGGACCTCGGAAGGGCGAGCCGGTCCGAGACCTCCATCGCCGTCCCCAGCACTGATCAAGGTGGTGTTGGCCGAGTCGCTGCAGATCACCCGCAGGCGGAGACCGAGTCGGCTGATCGGGCCGCCGTTCGGCGCGAGCGGGACAGCACCGGGCCCGGCACCACTTCGTCTGTCGGTCCGACCCAGCTGCCCGTTCACCGGCCGTCCGTGACCCGCCACCCCAGCAACGAGAGCCGGATCCACATGAGCGAGAACACCGAAGACGTCTTCAGGAACGCGGAGAACACGGCCCGCTCCCTCGCCGAGCTCGTCTCCGACCTTCAATACCGGGGGATCGAGTATCCGGTGCCGGCCCAACGCATCTACAGCCTCCTCAGCCGCTGTGCGGGGGAGATGAAGGCGGCTCTCACTCTGCTCAGGACCTTTGTGGAGGGCCTTCAGGTCAAGGGTCTTCTGATGACCGACTACCGGGTGAGCCGCTCGACGAAGTGCTCCAGCGCTATACCGAGTCGGCAATCGCCGCGGGGCAACTCGCGGGAGTGCTGGGCGAGGCCGACTCCACCATCGAGCACCAAGCGTTCAAGAAGGAGGCGTCCGACGAGACGGAGCCGGAGACTGCGGTCCGCTTCCTTGCTGACCTCGTTGCCAGTCTCCAGCAGCGGGGGATCGAGTACCCGCTGGAGGCCTATCAGGTCTCCAGCTTCCTCACCCGTTGCGCTGGGGAGGGCGACGCGGTGGGTTTCGTAACGCGCCCGATTCATCGGTCGTCCGACCGATCCAGCAAACCGCTGCACGGGCCATCGTGGCGGCATGACTGAAACCCCCCACCACGACCCCGCGGAGCCTGCCGACGCCAGCCGCAGAGCCATCCTTGCCACCCTGGGCGGTGCAGCCCTCGGCGTGGCCGCTCTCGGAATCCCGGCTTCGCGCGCAGCAGCCGCAGACCCAGACAACACACCCAAAGCCGCCGCCGGACCGGCCGCTGCCTGTGTCCTGACGCCCGAGCAGACCGAAGGCCCCTACTATCTGGACCTCGAGACGGTCCGCAAGAACGTCACCGAGGGCAAGGCAGGCGTCCCACTCACCCTCCGCGTGACGGTCGTCGACATCGCGACCTGCTTCCCGTTGCCCAACACGGCGGTCGATATCTGGCACAGCGACGCGCTCGGTGTCTACTCCGGCTACGTCGCGGGCGGCTCAACACCGGACACCACATTCCTGCGAGGCGTGCAGCTGACCGACTCCGCCGGCGTCGCGGAATTCACCACCGTCTATCCCGGCTGGTACGTCGGCCGCGCGCTCCACATCCACGTCAAGACGCATGCCGGCGGAACCGTGTCCAACGGGACGTACCACGGAGGCCACGTATCCCACACGGGCCAGCTCTACTTCCCCGAGACGTACAACACCAAGATCGCCGCCTTGACCCCGTACCGGAACAACACGGCCACCCGCACCCTCAACGCAAGGGACGGCATATACCGCAACGGCGGGTCCTCGACCCTGCTGAGCATCACCCAGGCGAGCAGCGACCTCGGCAAGGGGGTAACCGGCACCGTGATACTCGGTGTCAATCCCGCCGCAACGCCATGACGCACCCTCCCGAGGGCGGCCGAGCCGATGAGACCGGAAGGTTTCGCCCGGGAAGTCCCCGGCCAGGAATCGGGGATGACCCGGCACAGGACATGTGAGTTATGCGGAGCGGTGCTGACCGTCGGACCCCACGGCGGTCGGCCAGCTCGCTATTGCTCCAGTGCGTGCCGGCAACGGGCGTTCAGACAACGCTCGATGCACAAAGGCTCCGGAAGGGAACGACCAACCGCACCAGATGCCTCCCCTCCGGATTCGGGTCGCGGGCTGCCGCCAGCGCTCGACTCCTTCGTGGGGCGACGGCAGGAACTCTCCGTCCTGCGCACCCTGTTGAGGACGTCACGCCTGCTCACGCTGACCGGTGCCGGCGGCGTCGGCAAGACGCGGCTGGCGCTGGAGTTCGCCAAAGGGCTGCCTGAGCGCTACGCGCGGGTGGACCTGATCGAGCTCGAGTCGCTGCACGACGACGCTCCGCTCGCGCAGTCAGTCGCCACCGCGCTGGGTGTGGGCGAGCGAGCGGGGCGGCCCGACACCGACGCTCTGGTCCTTGCGATCGGCAACACCTCCCGGCTGCTGATCCTGGACAACTGCGAACATCTGGCGGAGCCGTGCGCTCGGCTGGCCGCGACACTGCTGAGCCACTGCCCCCGGTTGCGGATCCTGGCCACCAGCCGGGAGGCGCTGCGGGTTCCCGGAGAGACCGTGTTCCGGGTTGGCGAGCTGCCCCTGCCGCCGACAAGCACCGGGGATGACCCTGACGCCCTCCTGCGCTCGGATGCCGTCCGCTTGTTCGTCGAACGAGCCGCCGGCTGTGCGCCTGGCTTCACCCTCTGCCGTGGCAACGGTGCGACGGTCGCCGAGATATGCCGTCGGCTGGACGGTCTGACGCTCGGCATCGAGCTCGCGGCGCGCCGCGTCGGCACGCTTCCACTGGGCGACATCCTCGCCGGACTGAACGACCGGCTGTTCCAGCTGTCGCTACTGACCGACGGAAGCCGGACAGGTCCCCGTCGTCACAACGGACTGACCGCCGCGATCGCCTGGAGCCATCGGCTGCTCGAGCCGGCGGAACAGGCGGTCTTCCGGCGCCTTGCGGTGCTCGTCGGAGGATTCGACGCGGGGGCCGCCGAGGCAGTCTGCGCCGGCGACGCCGTCGCCCCGCGCCAAATTCTCGGCATCCTGTGCGCACTTGAGGCCAAGTCGCTGATCGTACGGCTGCCGGGCAACGCACATCCCGCGCGGTTCCGGCAGTTGAGCGCCGTTCGCGCCTGCGCCATGGAGCATCTGATCGACTCGGGCGAGCTGGACGCCGTACGGCGGCGGTCCCTCGACTGGCTGAACAGCCTCGCGGAACGGGCCGGTGGCGAGGTGTTCGCCGACCAGGCCGTTGGGCCGCTCACCGGCGAACGGGACAATCTCGCGGCGGCCTTGGCCAGCACCGGCGGCGGTGGCGCCTCGCGCGACCGGCTGGCCCTGGAACTGGCCCGCGTGTACTACCAGCATGAACAGCCTTCGGCTGCCCGCTCGCTACTGGACGGACTTCTGCGGCTGCCCGCCGGGCCTGCCTTCGGCGGTACGGTAGCGGCACTCGCCACCCGCGTCGCCTGTCAGCAGACCGACCTGGCCGGAGCGCTAAGCCTTGGTGAGCAGGCGGTACGCCAGGAACGCGCGCGCGACCACCCCGCCGGTCTCGCCAATGCCCTGGACGCCCGGGCGGCAGCACGGCTGTGCCGCGGTGAATTCGCCGCCGCCGTCGCGGACCTGCGCGATTCCCTGCGTGTCGTCTCCGTGCTCGGTCGACGAGAGGACACCGCATGGTGCACCCATCACCTGGCTTGGGCCCTGCTCCAGGCGGGCGCGGAGGCCGAGGCCGACCTCCTCATGGCTCGCTGCCTTCCGGTGCTCAGGGCGCAGGCTCACTGGAGCCGGGCCGCCGCCGCCCTGCACACCGCCGGTGCCGTACGGCTGTCCCTGGGCCGTCTGGACAACGCCGAGGAACTGTTCGTCGAGGTGCTCCGCATCGTCCCCGAAGCAAGCTTCCACGCGCTGTACCCGGTCGAGGGCCTGGCCCTCGTGGCCGCCGAGCGCGGTGACTTACGGAGAGCCCTGCGCTTGTGCGAGGCGAGTGCGCAGGCACGCCGTCGGCTGGACACAGAGCCGGAGGACCCGTGGCGCCGGCGAGTGGAACTGACGGCGGCTCGTGCGCGGGCAGGGCTGTCGGCAGCTGCGCAGGACGCGGCCGTCAGTGGTGGCCGCCGGCTGCGCGGGGACCGGCTCGTCGCATACGCCCTGCGGAGGGGAAGCGGCAACCCTCGCTCGACGTCTGACGCCACGGCGGCCGTCGTGGACCAGTTCCCGCTCACGGGCCGGGAGTTCATGGTCGCCGAGCTCGTCGCCGAGGGGCTGACCAACCGCCAGATCGCCGAGCAGCTGGGTCTTTCGGCGCGTACCGTCGCCACGCACCTGGACAAGGTCCGCGACAAACTGGGCCTGCGCTCACGCACCCGGATCGCTTTGTGGGCGGCCGCACGAAGCAAGGACGATTCCTGACGACGCGAGAACGTCGCACGGATCTTCCTCGCGTGCCGGAGCCGTGAAGGCCGCGGCACCCGGGTGGCACGCCTTCGACGGCGAGCGCACGAGCTGCGCTCGCCGGATGTGGGTTCCCGTTGAATGTGTCGCCCATAGGGCTGCGACCGGCAGCGCCGTCCTGATTTCTGGAGCGCATCCGAGTACCCCGGCTGGGGCCGGGCCGCCCCCGGGCGCGCCCGCGGCGGGTACGGGCAGACAAGGCGTACGCCTCCCGCAAGAACTGCGCCGACCTGCGCCGACGCGGCATCAGGTGCAGCATTCCGGACAAGGCCGACCAGGCCGCGAACCGCAGGAAGCGCGGCTCGCACGGCGGCCGGCCACCGAAGTTCGACAAGACCGACTACAAGGCGAGACATGCGGTCGAGTGCGGCATCAACCGGCTGAAGCGGCACCGGGCCGTCGTTACGCGACACGACAAACTTGCTGTCCGCTACGAAGCGACCGTTCTGGTCGCCGCCATCAACGAATGGCTGTAACCGGCGCGTGACCACGTCTCAAGCCCACACCGCTTTGACTACGGCGTGGCCCGCCGAAGCCGCCCGTCCGTAGAACCCTTGGAGGTCCCTGTGATGGTCGAGGAACTCCTGCCTGGCCTGCGCCAGCTCCCGGGCGCGGCCGCCGAGCTTGGCACCAGCAACGTTCCACAGCTCGTCGAAAGAGACAGTCGCGAGGAAGTCTGCAGCCTGTGACACCCCAGGCGGCTCCAGAATCATCAGGGGCGGGTTGGAGGGGGCGGCGTCAGCGCTGTGTGCCACGGGGCGGCCGCCGTAAATCGGCAGCGTCCAGGGCTTGTCGGCGCCTGCATCGAGGACGTCGGCCGCGGAGTAGAGGTCATTGACGGAGTTGAAGACCTTCTCGATCGAGTCGGCGATACCTGCCGCGTACTCGTCGGGGTGGTTGTCCCAAGCCTCGGACATGAACGCCGCAAGCCAGGTGTGGTCGTCCCTGATCTCGGACTCCGCGACGGCGCGAAGGTGTAGGTGGATGCTCACCGCGACGAGTCCCCCGGTTCGTTCGGCCCGCCGGTCGGGCCGAACGAACAAAACTTACTCGACGGCACTGACGGCGAGACGTCCCGACCTCTAACGCGGGATGCCCGGCGGTGCCAGGACGCACTCCGGCACCCAGGCGCCGTGTGTTGTCGAGAGCGACCGCTGCGGACAGGTAGCCATCCGTACGGGACCTTCGCAACAGGCCCTGGAGCGGGCCAACACCGGTCATTCGTAGCATCGGTGAGAAGCCGTGTCAGAACCGGCGATCTTTGACGCTCAGTGTTGGAAAACGGGATGCCTGTCCGTACCCCTTACTCTCGGCGAACTTCGTCAGTTCGCCCGCGATGGTGACGTTCGCGTCGAAGTTCTCCGGCTTGCACCAGTGGCACGACGTCGAGGTCGTCACCGCGTTCGGCGAGGACATCGTGTAGATAGTGGCGCAATGCAGACCCGTCGGGGAACTCGACGGGTGCCACCTTCACTCGGCCCCCGCGACGTCTAGGATGCGCGCCAGCACCGCCACGACTCCTATCTGGGGGTCGTTGGTCGCTTAGCCGCCGATCACGGGCGCCGCGCACGCGGTATTCACCGGTCTCGATGTCGACACGGAACTGTCCTTGCGTCTCGGAGACTTGGGCTGCGGCGCCGCCTGACGGCCCGCGTCTTCGGCTTGATCAACGCGAGGCGTACCACGACTGCTCGCAGTGCTCCGTCCTCGCCGGCCATCGTGGCCTCCGCGCTAGCCGGCGTGCTCGTCGATCCAGCTTTGGGGGATGAGGGCCCTGCCGTTGCGCCAGTTTTAGCGGACGCAGTCTTGATACCACTGGTCGGGCAGGTTGGCGTCGTCGCTGACGAAGAGTTGAAAGTCGGGGGCGAGGTCGTTGGCGAAGCAGTACATCAGCTCGAACAGGCCCGTCACCCCGAGGCCGCGGTTCTGGCCGGTGAAGTCATTGCGGAGCACGACCCCGGCGAGCTCGCCGTCCTCTTCCTTGATCTCCACGATCTCGCTGACGAAGGCGAAAGAGATCTTGTCGTCGGAGAAGGCGCGGCTCTGCTTGACCTGGGGGGCGCCCAGGGAGGAGGGCGGCGCACGACGGTCGGAGCGAGCGAAGCAGGTGAGGAAGGCCGCGGTGACATCCCGCGGCCGGAGAGTTCGTCCTCCTTGGGCAGGCCGAGCTTGTGGTAGCCGGACCCGGTGGCGACGATCACCGCCCTCATCGGCTGCGGTAGAGGTGAAACGAAGCTTGCGGTGGAGAAGAGCAGACTGCCTGCAGGAGTGAGGATTCGGCGGTAATCGGGAGCATGGACTCCACACTCCGTCAGGAGCCGATCGTCGCTGGGCGGATCCGGTCCGATTACTGCGTCCTTCTTGCACTCCATTTTCACGCATGGCGCGGTGTCTCGCGACGCGACGCGCTGTCTCTCCGTGCGCGTGCGGGAAATGGCGATCCGAGTAAGCTGGAATCGAAGACACGTCGATGTCTTGGCGAGAAGGAGCCCGTATACCGGCGATCGCGTATAGCGGCGATCGTGTTCTCAGGGGACAAGGGCCGATTCCCGGCCCTGATGAATTCCCCTTTGCCAGCCCGACCCCCCGGGCTTCGTCGCTGTCGCCCGGTGCCGTTCGCGCAGCTGGGTCAGCCCGACAAAGAGCCCTCCCAGGAGGTGAGTTGGGGTGAACGCGCAACTGCGAAACCGGGCCGCGATGGTCGCCGTCAGTGTCTGCATCGTCATGCTGACCGCGTTCTACTACATATTCCCTGAACAGTCGCTGATCTTCGTCGCCATCGGAGCGGCCGGCGTCATCGGTATCGTCCTGGGTGTCATTCTCAACCACCCGGAGCATCGAATCCCCTGGCTATTGCTTGCCGCGGGAAACTTCGCCTTCGCCGTGGGTCAGTGCACCCAGATCATCCTCATGCGGATGCCCGACGAGGAGATCCCGTTTCCGTCGATCGCCGACGGCTTCTATCTCGCGGCATATCCGCTCTATGCTGCTGGGCTGCTGGGGTTCGTCCACTGGCGCACGAGTTGGCGCGACCGCGCGAGCCTCGTCGACGCGCTGACGCTGACAGTCGGCCTGGCGCTGCTGTCGTGGCTCTTCCTCATCGGGCCGTTCGCGCAAATCGAGGGTCTCACCTGGGTGCAGAAAGCGTTCTCTATCGCCTACCCGCTCGGCGACATCCTCGTCCTGGCGATGCTGCTGCGCCTGCTCGCCGGCCGTGGCGGCAAGAGTCCGTCCCTCATACTTCTCACCGCGGGCACCCTTGGCCTGCTCACCGCCGACGTCGCTTACGGCCTGATACAACTGCACGGAACGTGGCGCACGGGCACCGCGGTCGATCTCGGCTGGGCCGTCCTCTACGGTGCTTGGGCGGCCGCCGCGCTCGATCCGACCATGCGGTCGCTGACCCAGCCGGTGGCATGGCGCGCCGAGACCGGCATGGGCCGGCTGAGCCTGCTCACCCTCGCGTCGCTGATTGCGCCGGTCATCCTCCTGGTGGAGGGGGTGCGGGGCGAGAGTTCCAACATCGGCGTCATCGGAGTGTTCTCCGCGCTGCTCTTCCTCCTCGTGCTCTTCCGCCTGGCGGGCGTCGTGGCGACCCACCGGCGGGCGGTCGGCCGGGAGGAGACTCTGCGCGTCGCTGTGTCGTCACTGGGCGGAGCGGGCGATCTGCGGGATGCGGCCTCCGCCGTCGACGTCGCGGTGATGGAGCTGACGTCGCACGGCCCGCCGCGTTTCGCGCTGCTCACCGTGCTGGACAACACGCTCTGGGTGACCGGGGCGCACGGCGGCGTACGTGGGCCTCTGCCCGGGCAGGGGACGGCAGCCGTACGGGAACTGGCCGCGTACGGCGAGAACCGCCTGGTGACCCTCGACGGTGTGGGGCCCGATCTCGCCGCCCACCTCACGGGCCTGGACGAGGAGCCGACCCGCACCGGCCACGCGCTGGTCTGCCCGCTCATCTCGCAGGATCACCCCTCGGGTGATCCGCTGATCGGGGTGCTGATCGTGGCCGGGGACGAGCAGGACCTGCTCGTGCTCCGCGAAACGCTGGCGACTCTCGCCGCGCAGACGGCACTTACCGTGACGCGGGTTGCCCTCGCCGAGGAGGTCAACCGGCGCAACAGTGAGATGTACTTCCGCACACTGGTGCAGAACGCCTCCGACGTCATCCTGATCCTCGACGACGAGGACCGGGTCCGCTACGCCAGCCCCTCCGCCGACCAGGTGCTCGGCGTTCCGGACCTTGAGGGCACCCACCTCATCGATCTGGTGCCGCCGCAGGACAGCCGCGGAGTGGTCGAGACGCTCGGCCGGATAAGGAGCCACGAGTACCAGACCAGGCGCGAGCACTGGCGCATGATCCGGGGCGACCGGTCGTCCATCGAGGTCGAGGTGAGGTGGAGCGACCTGCGCCAGGAGGCGACCGTCGGTGGGCTGGTGCTCACCCTGCGGGACGTGACCGAACAGCGCAAGCTCGAACGTGAACTCACCCACCAGGCGTTCCATGACTCGCTCACCGGCCTGGCCAACCGCGTGCTCTTCCAGGACCGGGTCAACCACGCCCTGGTGCAGGCTCAGCGCGACGGCACGGTGGTCGGTGTGCTCTTCCTCGACGTGGACGACTTCAAGGTCGTCAACGACATACACGGCCACGGTGTGGGCGACGAACTCCTGGTCGCGCTGTCACTCCGGCTGCAGACCACTGTTCGTGCCTCCGACACCGCGGCGCGCATCGGCGGCGACGAGTTCGCACTCCTGGTGGAGGGCGCCGCCACGCCGGAGGGCGTGGAGCGGTTCACCGAACACGTGATGACCGTGTTCGCCGAGCCGTTCCGGCTCCGTGTGGGACCGGTGAGCACGTACGCCAGCGTCGGCGTCGCGACAACGGAGGACAGCATCGACTCGGTCGAACTACTGACACACGCCGATCTTGCGCTGTACGCGGCGAAGACGGCGGGTAAGCGCCAGTGGCGCCGCTACCACCCGGAACTGCAGAGCGGCATGGAGGAGCGTGCCAAGTTGCAGGAAGGCCTGGACAGTTCGTCGATCGAGACTTCGTTCTTGGTGCTTTACCAGCCCATCGTGGAACTGGCCAGCGGTCAGATCAACGGCTTCGAGGCGCTCGTTCGCTGGCCCCACTCCTCGCGCGGCATGGTGCTGCCGGAGCGGTTCATCACACTGGCCGAGGAGAGCGGGCAGATCGTCCCGCTCGGCGCCTGGGTACTTGATCAGGCCGCGGCCGAGGCTGTCCGGTGGCAGGGCTCCGTGCCACGCGACGGGACGGCGGACCGCAACGCACCTTACGTCAGCGTGAATGTGTCACCTCGTCAGTTCCGGGACGAGGAGTTCTACAACGTGGTCCGGCGCGCCTTGGATCTCTCCGGCATAGAACCGTCGTCTCTCGTATTGGAACTGACCGAAAGCGTGCTGATGTACAACGACGAACGCATCCTGACTGAGATGAGTTCGCTCACCGACCTCGGGATCCGCTTCGCGATCGACGATTTCGGAACGGGCTACTCCTCGCTGAGTTATCTGCGTGAGTTCCCGATCTCGATACTCAAGATCGACAAGTCGTTCGTCGACGAACTCGGGCGCTCGCCTGAACAGTACGCCCTGGTCGAGGGCATCACCCATCTCGCGGACACCCTCGGCCTCACGGTGATCGCCGAAGGAGTGGAGAACGTGCGGCAGCAGGAGCTGCTGATCTCCATGGGCTGCCGGTTCGGCCAGGGGTACCTCTTCGCCGAGCCGGTCAGCGCCGAGGAGACGGCGCACCTCGTCCTCGCGCCGCCGCTCGGCCGCCCGGCCGGTATGCCTGCGGCGGCCGCGGAAAGGAAGCGGTGATGGCGGCGGCCCTCTCCCGCGACGGGTGCAGGCCATGCTCCGCAGGACGCCACGCGAGGCAGGAGACCCAAGGTGACGGAACGTGAACATCCGTCGGTAGAGTCGGCTGCGCTGAGCGTCGTGCTGAGCAACGACGAGGAGCAGTACGCGATCTGGCCCGCCGATCACCGGATTCCGGCCGGGTGGCGTCGGATCGGCAGACCGGCGTCCGCCGCGTCGTGCGGGAGCCTGGTCGACCGCCTGTGGACCGACCTGCGGCCCGCAAGCGCCCGCGCCGAGCGGCGGCCCCCGGGATCCGGGCCGAGCACCGTGCCCGGGCTGGTCCGGGAGCGGGCCCGGCGTGAGCCGTCCACTCTCGCGGTGCTCTCGGACGAGGGTCGGCTCAGCTACGCCGAGCTGACCGGCCGCGCCGACCGGCTTGCTTACGAGCTGCAGGAGGCGGGCGTCGGCGCGGAGTCCGTAGTCACCGTGTGCCTTGACCGCGTGCCCGAGCTGGTGGTCGCGCTGCTGGCGGTGCTGAGCTCCGGCGGCGCGTTCCTGCCCCTCGACCCCGCGACTCCGCGGCAACGGATGGCCGGACTGGTCGGGGAGATCGGTTCACGCATCATAGTCTCGAGCCGCGAGCACGCCCCGATGTTCGCCGGGTGCGAGGCCCGTATCATCCACGCCGACGAACCGGCCGCGCAGGCGCCGGCGGAGGGACCGCGGCCGGCTCCCGGCCCCCGGCTGGACGACCTCGCCTACGTGATCTACACCTCCGGATCCACCGGACCCCCCAAGGGAGTGATGATCACCCACCGGTCGCTGGCACACTCCCTCTCCGCGGTGGCCCGGGCATACGAACTGAGGCCCGGCGACCGGGTGTTGCACGCCGCGGCGCTCGGCTTCGACACGTCACTGGAGCAGATCTTCGCCACGCTGATCAGCGGCGCGACACTCATCCTCGCGGGAACACATACGTGGGCGCCCACCGACCTACTGCACCGCCTCCCGGAGCACGGGATCACCGTCGCCGACCTGACCCCCGCCTACTGGCATCGGATCGTCTCCGTTCCGGACCGCGACGAGAACCTCGCGTCGCTGAGGCTCGTCATCGTCGGCGGCGAGATGGTCACCGCGAAGGACTGCCGCGCCATTCTGCACCGGGTCCCCGGCGCGCGGCTCGTCAACGCCTACGGGCTCACCGAGACCACGATCACCTCCACGCTCTGCGACCTGAACGAGGAAGTGCTCGCCGCGCCCGACACCGCCGTCGCCCCGATCGGCAGGCCCCTGGAGGGGAATCACGTTTACGTGCTCGACGCCGAACTACGCCCGGTGCCGCCGGGCGAGCGCGGCGAGATCTACATCGGCGGCACGGGGCTGGCGCGCGGCATCTGGCGGCAACCCGCCCTGACTGCACAGCAATTCCTGCCCGACCCGCACGGCTTGGCACCGGGGGACAGGATGTATCGCACCGGGGATCTGGGCCGCCTGCGGTCGGACGGCAGCCTGGAAGTCCTGGGCCGGGTCGACGACCAGATGAAGATCCGCGGGTTCCGGGTCGACCCGGCCGAGGTCGAGGCCGCGCTCGTCTCCCACCCGGAGATCGGCCAGGCGATGGTGGTGGCCCGGACGCGCGCCGGCGGCCGGGACCTCATCGCGTACTTCACGCCGGCCTCGACGCTTGCCGGCGGCGAGGCGGTGCTGCGCGCACGGCTGCGGTCGGCACTCGCCGAGGCCCTGCCGGGCTACATGATCCCGGTAGCCTTCCATGCGGTGGAGCGGCTGCCCCTCACGCCCGGCGGAAAGATCGACCGCAGGGCCGTACCGGAAACCGTGACCGCGGTGCCGACGACCGGCGGCGACGATCATCCGGTGCCGCAGGGGATGGCCCAGTTGTGGGGCCAGATCCTGGATGTGGACTACGTCCGTCCGTACGACGACTTCTTCGAGCTGGGCGGCAACTCGTTGCTGGCCATGGAGATGCTCGCCCGGACCCGCGTCATCTTCGGCATCGGCATCACACAGATCCGCGACCTGACCCGTTCACTGCTGCGGAATCCGACGCTCGCCGCGTTCGCCGAGTCCGTGCGCCAGGCACGTGCCGGCACACTGGCCCACCCGGACGGCGGGAGCGTCGACTTCGCCGCCGAGGCCGATCGGCGCGTTCCGGCCGTGGGCCGTGGCGCACCCGCTCCGGACCCCCGTCGCCCCGGCGACGTCCTCCTGACCGGGGCGACGGGGTTCTGCGGCGCGCACATGATCGACGAGCTGCTGCGCAGGACGACGGGACGGATCCTCTGCCTGGTCAGAGCCTCCGAGGACCAGCACGGCATGGAGCGGATTCGTGCGAGCCACCAGCGGTACGTCCTCAGCGATCTGTCCAGCGAGCGCGTCCAGCCGGTCGTCGGCAACCTGGGCAAGCCCGGACTGGGGCTGTCCCCAAGCCGGTTCGAGGAGCTGGGATCGACTATCGACGCCGTCTACCACTTCGGCGGCCAGGTCAACTTCATCTACCCGTACCACGAGTTGCGTGCGGCAAACGTCGACGGAACATACGAGATTATCCGCCTCGCCGCCGGCCGGGCCGTCCCTGTCCACTTCACCTCCAGCATGGCGGTTCTCGCCGGATTCGGGTCGGCCGGGGTGCGCGAGGTGACGGAGAACACTCCGCTGCGCTTCCCCGAGTATCTGTCGGTGGGATACGTGGAGACCAAATGGGTCGCCGAGGCGCTGCTGAAGAAGGCGTCCGACGCTGGCCTGCCGGTCGCCGTCTACCGCCTGATGGACATCACGGGCAGCAGCGGAACCGGGGTGATGAACCCCAGCAGTGAGATGGCCGCCCTCATCAATTTCATCGCTCGGACCGGGCTGTGTCCCGACGTCCCGCTGCCGCTGGACTTCCTGTCGGCCGACCACCTCGCCCGCGCCATCGGACACATCTCCACTCGCCATCCCGCTCGCGGAGAGGTCTACCACCTCGCCAACCCCCGTCCCACGCTGCTGGATTCACTCGGCGAGCGCCTACGCCAGCGGGGTTACCCGATCCAGGAGATCCCGTACGCCGAGTGGACCGCCGCTCTGGTGAAGTACGCGGCCGGGCACCCCACCGACCCGATCACCCCGTTCGTCCCGCTCTTCGTCGACCGATGCGCCCGCGCCGACATCACGGTGAGCGAGATGTACTTCCAGGGCGTTTTCCCGGAGTTCACCCGCGGCAACGCTGAACGGGCGCTGATGGACGCCGGGATCGACATTCCGCCGGTGGACGCGAAGATGATTGACCGTCACATCGACTTCCTCCAACAGGCCGACAATGTCCGGCCGGTGAAGAGCCGAGAGCAGGGAGCGGCGCAGTGGTGAGGCGATGTCCTGGATGGGAGGCGCTGGACGTGCTGGAAACAGCGCCAGACGGTCCGGTGGCCTTCTGCGCCGACCTCAGTCCCGCCGGCCTGCTGGCGGCATACCGTGCCGGCGTCTATCCGTTCCCGGCATCCGACGAGTACACCCGCGCCCTCAACGAGGTGGTCTTCGCCGATCAGGTCCAGGAGGGTCACATTCGGCTCGTGGGGGAGGAATCGGCCGATCCCTACGCCGTCTCCTGGTGGTCGCCCGACCCCAGGCCGGTGCTGTCCGTCTCGGGCCCGCACCTCAGCCGGAGCCTCGCTCGGCGGCTGCGCAACCGGCTGCCGTGGTCGACCAGCCTGGACCGCCGGTTCGAGCGGGTCGTCCGCGAATGCCGCGCCGGCCGCACCCCCCCGTGGCTCACCGAAGAGCTGATCGCAAGCTTGGTCCGCCTGCACGATCTGGGTCATGCCCACAGCGTTGAGGTGTGGGAGGACGGCAATCTGGTCGGCGGCGTCTTCGGCGTCCAGGTCGGATCGGTCTTCAGCATGGACTCGATGTTCTTCCACCGTCCCGGTGCCTCGAAGGTCGCGGTGACCGACCTCGCGGCGCGCTTCGCACAGGCCGGCGGCGTGCTGCTCGACGCGCAGCGGGACAGCCCGCACGTCCGCAGCCTGGGCGGCATTCTCGTACCGCGAGAGCAGTACGTGCGACACCTACGCCGCGCCGCTCCCGACAGCCTCCCGATGCCCACCGCCACTTTGCCCGTTCGCCGCCTCGCCCAGCCGTCGGGATCGCGCTGACCGCGTTCAGCCGTCCGGGTTGGTGCCGGACGTTCTGGACGATCAGCTGATCAGTCAGCTGGTGGACCGGGCCAAGGCCGACGGGATCAAGCTGACGGGCCAGGGTGGTCTGCTGCGGCAGCGGCGTTCCCGTTGGGCTCATGTCCGAGCCGGAACCGCTTACGGTTGTCGCCGAACTCGAGGAATCGGTCGAAACGCCCCACGGCTGGGAGTAGTGCGGCTAGGGCGGTGACCTGCTCCGGGGCCCCAACCCTCCGCAGGCTGTCCTGCACTCCGCGGTGGTCTTCCTGATCGGTCTGTAGGCCGTCGCAGGTGCCGGCATCCTCACCCACGCTGCCGGCAACCCGCTGGCCACCGCCGTGCTCGCCGGCGGGGCCGCCTTCGGCGCCACGGTCGTCTTCACACGCTCGGCGATCAGCTGACCAGTCGATTGACAGAGCCGAAACGGCGCAAGCCCTGAACATCACGGTGCCGCCCGGCGCCTGGCAGAGGGAGACGGCCAGGACGGACGCCTGGAACGACGAGCCGTTCTCAAAAGCGCGTCGCCACTGACAACGAGTCGATCCACTACCGCATTCACGACGTGGACTGCAGGCCTGCTCGGCTTCGGTACGGCTCAGCCGGGCCTGGCCGGGCGCCTGCAGATCACCGAGCACAACCAACGCATCCAGAGCGCCCGTCCGGGCCGGCCGCTCACCCTGCGCCGCTACGACCAGCCAGCGATCGAAAGCGGAGAGTAGCGAATGAGGTTAGCGTGGCGTCAACCGTTGAGTGATCGTCGGTCCAATCCGCGCTGGCCGTTGCCGCGGAGAGGGCTGCCATGGCCGAAAGAGAATGCTCATGCACTTCGTTTCCCGCGGTACTCGCCTCAGCCGGGCCGTCGTAGCGGCGTGCGGGCTGTCGGCGTTGCTCGCCGCCTCCGTGACGGCCGGCTCCGGTGCTGCTGCCGCCGAGCCGCATCCCTCCGGGGACAGCCCCTCCCACGGGGGCGCGGTCGTCACACTCAGGACCGCCAAGGTCGGCGCGCCTGGTAATCCTTCGGTGGGCATTCTCCCGTTCAAGGACGCCCTGTACCGCTCGTGCGCCGAAGCTCCGTCCCCGAGCACTTGTCTGAGAGTCGGCGGCGTGCGCCATCGCTACGAGATCGGGGAGCTCGAAGTCACTGTGAAGCAGTGGGTGGCGTTCCTGAATACGGCCGATCCCGATGGACGTAACCGCCTCGGTCTCTATGACGAGACCGAGAGCTCGTCGCCGTGGCCGAGGTACGGCCAAATCAACTTCTCCCGAAGCGCCGACAGCGGCAGCCACTACTCGGTGGCCTTTCCGGAGTGGGCGGACAAGCCGTACGGCTTCGCAAACTTCCTGAGGGCGGCACGCTTCGTCAACTCGCTCTATAACGGCCGACTGATCTCCAAGCAGTCCAGCAGCAGCGGCCGCTTCAACTATTTCACTTATCAGGTCAGGCTGTCGGCGCGGACCGAGCGCGGGATGTACGACTTGGCCCGGCCGAATACGACCCGAGCCCATCGCTCGGGCTTCGTCCTGCCGAGCCAGGACGAATGGATCAAGGCGGCCTACTACGACCCGCGCGGCGGCGGCACCTACTCCTACTGGAAGTACCCGACCAACCCGGGAGTCTTCGGCGACGGAGACGCGACCGCCCCCAACCCCACCGTCCTCAACCCGACCACCGGTGATGTCACCAACGCGGCGACCCAGCCACTGGCCTCCTACCACGCGAGCGGAAAGCCGGCACCGAGCTGGTGCCCGGGACAGCTGCAGCCCGAGGCCTGCTCCACCGTCAACCCAATCGGACTCGACCCCAGCACCTATGCCGATCTCTACCAGGGCAGCCTCAGCACGGTCGGAGGCGCGAGGACCACCTCGCCGTGGGGCACTCTCGACCAGGGTGGCAACGCGGTCGAGTGGACCGACACGATCACGGCACCCCCCTCCGGACGGAGTTCCCTGCGGGTGTGGCGGCGGCTCCACGGCGGAATCTCCAACGCACCGGCCTTCCAGATGTGGCCCTCCGCTGTTGGGCTGCAGCCGCAGGACAACGTGTTCTACAACCACACCTATCCGTGGCTGGGCATCAGGATCGGGGTGATCGGTGATCTGAAGCCGGGCAAGTCCTAGGTGGGGAGGGAGGTCGTCAGCCGCGACCGTGCGGAGGTCTACACGGCAGCGTCGGTCACTGGGGCACCGCAAGCCGATGGCCTCCGCGGCCTTGGTGAGACTGAACCCGCTGGGCCGGCCTCTGGTCGACGCCATCAAGGGCTCGACGCTGTCCTACCTCAAGGAACTCCGCCCCGGCTCGGCCGGGGCCACGGAAGTGCGGTTGCTGTTCGCCTTCGCGCCCGATCGCCGAGCCGTGATCCTGGCAGGCGGCGACAAGGCGGCGACAAGGCGGTAACTGGTCCGGCTGATACCGCGACGCGGCCGAGAATCTCAGGCGGTACCAGGCCCTCATGGGGAGCCTGCTGGCAGCGCCTCACACGTCGCTGGTACGGACGTCGCAACCGCAGTGCCGTCGATGAGTGCTCCCTGAAACAAGGGCAGGCCATCGCGCAAGTCTCCCGGGTGAACGGGCAGTTCAACCAGAGGAGCGCACGATGGCCTTGTCCCAGTCTGACCTGATGCGGCTGCTTCAGTCACTACGTACGGCCGACGGAGTTGAGACGATCAGGGTGCTGTGTGAGCGCATCCTGCAGGCTACAGGTTCGGCCCGATCTCCTACGGGACCGGGCCGCACCCGCGGTGCACGCGGCCCTGGCGAAGTGCTCCATGACCCAGTACCGCCTTTCGTGGCGTTGACGCCGCTGTCCCAAGGCGAGACGAGAACGGCGGCTCGGTGATGACCACGGCGTACCTGATCGCCGCCCACGGCCGGGAAGTCGACCTGATTGTGTGGGCGGACGCTGCCGAGTACGGCCCGTGACATCCAGGCAACGACTCGCACTGACCGGGTGAAGAACCTGGACGAGGCGCGGTGACCAGCACCGGCGGCAACCACGCAGCGCCGCGCCCGCCCGCAGCCTTCTGCAACCCTTCGGGTCTGTTGCACAAGTGGCTCACTTTGTGCGGACTCCCGGCGTCCTCGGCTTCGGAGATCGGCCGACCGGATGAAGTTGTCCCACGCGCTGTCGGCACGGCGCCTAGCAGCGGAACGTGCGCGGTTCGTGTTCTTACGATGCCGCCAGGAGCGCCCGGCGAGTAGGGCCCGTGCGAGTCGGTCCCGTGCGATGCGGGCTTCTTCGACTCGGCTTCTTCAACTCCAGAAATGGCGGAATGCATGAGACCGATGATCTGTGGTGGCCGGCTCCGGACCTGGTCCGCTGCTGGTGCGACACTTGTGGTTCTGGCGGGGGCGGCAGCCGCCGGCCCCCCGGCGGCGGCGCACGACGACGGCCTCGGGCCCGCCATCGAGGCGATCATGCACAAGCCCGAATACAAGCACGCGCAGTGGGCCGTGCTGGAGACGGACCCGGAGAGCGGCCGGGTGATCCACTCCCGGTTCGCGAACCAGTTCTTCGTCCCCGGCTCGACGGTCAAGCTGGTCACCATCTCGACCGCCTGGCACACCCTCGGCCCGAACCACCGCTTCACCACTCCCGTGATGGCGACCGGCACCCGCACCGGGTCGACGCTGCACGGGAACCTGGCGCTGGTCGCTCAGGGCGACCTGACCATGGGCGGGCGCACCAAGCCCGACGGCTCCGTGGACTACACCGACATCGACCACACCGAGGCCGAACTCCCCGGCGCGACCCTCACGCCCGAGAACCCGCTCGCCGGCATCGACCAGATCGCCCGGCAGATCCGCAAGGCCGGCATCACCAGGGTCGACGGCAACGTCATCATCGACCCCCGCCTGTTCACCCCTCCGGCGCTGAACCCGCAGCCCACTCCGCTGATCCTCAACGACAACCTGATCGACCTGCTGACGACCCCGACCACACCCGGACGGCCGGCAAAGCTGTTCTGGCGCCCGCAGGTCTCGCCGTACCACGTCACCTCCACCGTCAAGACGGTCTCCAGCGGCCAGGCCACCTCCGTCAACGTGACCGCCTCGCCCGACGGCACCCAGATCCACCTCTCCGGCACCATCGCCGCCGGTTCACAGCCGCTGCTGCGGGTCTCCAACATCAAGGACCCGAACGCCTTCGGACGTACCGCGCTGATCGAGGCCCTCGCCCGCGCCGGTGTCACCGTCACCGCGCCGCCCACCGGCCCCAACCCGCAGAACCAGCTGCCCGCCTCCTACCGCAACAACCCCCGCGTCGCCGCGTACGTCTCCCCGCCGTACAGCCAGTACGCCAAGCTGATTCTCAAGGTCAGCCACAACCTCGGCGCCAACCTGGCCCTGTGCAACATGGCCGTCGCACGCGGCAGCAAGAACTGCTTCGACGCGTTCCCGATCGAGCACGACTTCCTCACCGACGTCGCGCAGATCGACCCGAAACAGTTCCAGCTCGCCGACGGGCGTGGCGGCGTGCCGGGCGAGCGGGTCACCCCGAACGGTCTCGTCGAGCTCCTCACCTACTGGCTGCACACCCCGGACGCCAAGGCCTTCCGTAAGTTGCTCCCGATCCTCGGCGTCGACGGTTCGAACGGGATCTCCTGCACCACCAACTGTCCGGCCAAGGGCAAGGTCTTCGCCAAGCCCGGCACGATCATCGGTGACGACGAGCTGAACCAGCAGCTCGCGGCCACAGCGCAGAACGAGGCGGGCTATCTGCGGACCGACGACGGCCGTCTGCTGACCTTCTTCGTCGGCGTCAACGGCGCCGCCACCGCGAACCTCGACAGTTTCATCAGCATCTTCAACGACGTCAACCAGATCACCGCCCTCCTCCAGGAGCAGGCCTCGGCACACGAATAGCGCGCCGCGAGAACCGCCGCACGACCGCCCGGAGTACCGAGGCCCGGCTCGAAAGCGAGGCGACCCCAGTGCTGTGGACACTCCGGCGGTCGGTGCGGTGCCCCGGCGGCGGGCGGTGGCCCCGACAGGGCTTTACCAGCGCCGAGGGGTGTCGCGACCCGTTGGATGTCGGCTGCGCGCACGGGCTGTTGGAAAGAAAGTTCGCCGGGCGGGTGACGGCCTCCGTCGGACATCCCCCGCCGGAGGCCGGCCCACGAATAGTCCGGAGGACGGCACGGCCCCGCCGTCGTACGAGCCCCCGGACCGGTCGGCCCCGCAGCGCACAGGCCGGTGCTTGCGGCACCCGGGCCGAAGGCCTGCCGATCCGACAGCGGTGCAACTGCCCTGGTGGGGCGGTTGCACCGCTGTCGGCGGATTGAGCTGCCCCGAGTTTCGTAGCGGCCGGTTTTCATGGTTTCAGGCGAGGGTGAGGGCTGCCTCGGATCGGTAGTGCTGGGTCTCGAATTCCTCGGGTGGGAGGTAGTCGAGTGCTGAGTGCAGGCGCTCGGTGTTGTACCAGCCGACCCATTGGACGACGGCGTGTTCGACCTGGTCAGCGTCCCGCCAGGGACCTTGGTGCTCGATCAGCTCGGCCTTGAAGGAGCCGTTGAGGGCCTCGGCCATCGCGTTGTCGTAGCTGTCGGCGACGGAGCCGACCGAGGCGGTCGCGCCGGCCTCGATCAGCCGCTCACCGTAGCGAATTGACACGTACTGCGAGCCGCGGTCGCTGTGATGGATCAGACCCGAGGTTTCAGGGCGTCCGCCGGGTTTGCCGTCCGGCGCTGAATCGCCGGCCCGGACTGCGCTGTCGTTTCCGTTCTGGATGCGGGTCCGCCGGGGGCGGTGCACTGTGTGCGGGTCAGCGGGCGATCGAGATCGCGAAGGGTGCGAATCCGGTGGACCGGATGACGTGCGGGACGAAGAGGATCGCGGCCTCCGTGGCGCGGGCGGTCTGGATGCCGCCGAGATCTGTGATCCACTCCTTGCGCCAACCGAGGCTGATGAGCAGTTCGCGGACGGTCTGCTTGGCCTGCGGGTCCTCGCCCGAGAGGAAGGCGTCGGGCGCCTGGTTGAGCGTGGCCGGCGCGGTCATCACCGGGAAGAGCATGGTGTTGAGTGTCTTGACGACGCGCGTTTCGGGGAGCGCTTCCTGGAGTTGCTCGGCGAGGCTTGAGCCGGGGTAGATCAGGTCGGCGGGCAGTCCGTCCGGTCCGTCGACGGTGGCGTTGGAGACGTCGATGAGGATCTTGCCGCGCAGTTCCTCGCGCAGGGCGACGAGCCGGTCCAGCGAACCGGCGCCCGGGGTGGCGTTGATGACGATCTGGGCTGTCCGGGCAGTGCCTGCGGCGGCGCCCGGAGCGCGGTCCGCCACGGTCACCTCATGCCCTGCCCGGGTGAGGGCTGTGGCCAGGTTGCCGCCGACGCGGCCGTTTCCGAGAACTGCGATCGTGGTCATGATGATCTGGTCCTTCCGTGCGTGCAGATTGTCGTGCGTGGTCAGCGTGAGAGCGTGGCGACGGCCTCGGCGTGGACGCCGGGCGCGGCGGCCAGGAAGCTCTCGCTCTGCGGGGACCAGGGGCGCCCCGCGGCGTCGGAGATCTGTCCGCCGGCCTCGGTGACGAGCAGCGCCCCAGGCAGCAGGTCCGCGCGGGCGCCGGCGAACTGCCAGAAGGCGTCGATCCGGCCGGCGGCAACGTTCAGCAGGTGCAGGGTCGCGGGCACGGCGGTGCGGACGACGAGCGCGTCGAAGAGCATCGCGGTGATCGAGGAGCCGACGCGCCGCACGACCTTCTCGTCCTCGTCCGGCCGGGCCTGGCTGGTGGCCACGATGCTCAGGCCGAGGTCCGCGGTCTGGGAGATGTGCAGCGGCCGGCCGTCGAGGTGGGCGCCCGCGCCGGTGAGCGCGGTGTAGGTCTCGCCGGTCAGCGGCAGGTGGACCGCGGTGAGCACCGGCTGGTTCTCGCGCACGAGGGTGGCGGTCACCGCCCACTCCGGCAGGGCGTGCAGGTGATTGACGTTGCCTTCGGCCGGATCCACGACCCACCATTCGCCGGGCGGCAGCGCCCCGCCGTCCAGCTCGTCCTCCACCCAGCCGGCGTCCGGGCGCAGGCGAGTGAGGCGGGGGCGCAGGATGTCAAGGGCCGTGTCGTCGTTGGCGGCGAGGGCGTGCATCAGTTCTTCGCGGGTCTGGTAGCGGACCACCTCGCCGAAACGCTCTTGTAGCGCCGAACCCGCCTCACGCACGGCGATCGCCGTCTGGTCGAGCAGGTCGGCGTCGGAGGCGGCGACGTCAGTGGTCTGAAGCGTTTCGGACATGGTGGAACTCCCGTATGAGGAGGGGTGATTGGGCTGGTCGGGCCAGGCTGTGCGTTCCGTCTTGCTCTCTCGTCTCGAAGGTATAGAGCCCCTTCATTAACTTCAAATGCATGTCAAGCACGGCTAGGATTACTCACATGCAATTGGATTTGAACCTGCTCACCGCGCTCGACGCGCTGCTGGAGGAGGGAAGTGTGGCCGGGGCGGCCGCGCGCCTGCACGTCACCGCCCCCGCGATGAGCCGGAGTCTGGGCCGAATCCGGCGCACGACCGGGGATCAGATCCTGGTGCGCACAGGCCGCACGATGACCCCGACGCCGTATGCGATCGCCATCCGGGAACAGGTGCACGAGCTGCTGCACCAGGTCCAGGGGGTGTTGGCACCGAGCCGCGAACTCGACCTGGCAACGTTGGAACGCACTTTCACACTCCGCTGGCACGACTCCCTGATCGCCTTGAGCGGCCCCGCACTGCTCGCGGCCGTGCGCGGACAGGCGCCCGGCGTGCGATTGCGCTTCGTCGCGGAATCAAGCATCGACACACCCGAGTTGCGGCGCGGCGAGGTCGACCTCGAGGCGAACGCCAACCGCCCGAGCGCACCGGACGTCCGTGCCGAGAACGTGGGCGAGACCCGCCTCGTTATCGTCGTGAGGCAGGGGCACCCCCTCACCCGCGTCAGGACCGTCACCGCAAAGCGGTACGCCGCCGCTGAGCACGTCACCGTCTCGCGACGTGGAAACCTCAGCAATGCCCTCGACGACGCCCTCGCGCAGCTCAACCTCACCCGCCGCGTGGTGGCGACCGCGCCCACGGAAGCGGCCGCGTTGGAGTTCGCGCGCGGATCCGATCTCCTGATCAGCGTCCCCGAAGCCACCACGCGGTCCGCGGTCGCTGACCTCGGCCTGGTCGTGCTCCCCCTCCCGCTCGAACTGCCGTCGGCACCGATATACCTGTCGTGGCATCAGCGCTACGACACCGACCACGCCCACGCCTGGCTGCGCGGCCTGGCGCGAACCGCGCTGGCAATGGGCGGAGCGTCGTAGGCGAGTTTGTCGTTGATGTCGCGGAGGCGGCGCCGGTGCTCGCGGCGGGCAATCCTGGCCTGTGTCTGAACTCGGGTGAAGCCGCAGGTGTTGTGCGGCTGTCTCGACAAAACCGATTGCAGTCTGGTTCACGCTCTCGGTACGGTCCGCGCATGGCCGCTACGCCCCGTGTTTCTTAGCTCGGACACCAGCTTCGACGTCACCCATGTGTCTTGAGCTGTTACGGAGCGTAACTCCAATGAATTCTCTTCGCGGTCCCGGCCTGTTCCGGAACCGGGACTTCTCCCTGCTGCTGAGCGGTCAGTTGGTCTCCGCCATCGGCGACCAGGCTCACTTCATGGCCCTACCGCTGATCGTGCTGGCCCTTACCGGCTCGGCTACCCAAGCCGGACTCGTACTCGGCCTCGGCACCCTTTCCTTCTTGGCGTTCGGCCTGATCGCCGGCGCTCTCGTCGATCGGTGGGACCGTAGGACCACCATGATCTGGTGTGAGCTCGGCCGGACCCTGCTCACCGTCGGCGTCGCCGTCGCGCTGTGGCTGAACAGGCTCACCATGCCCCAGCTGTACGTGACAACCGTGCTCACCGGAATCCTGGCCACTCTCTTCCAGGTGGCGAATACCGCGGCACTGCCCAACGTGGTCGCTGCGCAGCATCTGTCCGCTGCGCTCGGCTACACGCAGTCCGCGGCAGGCGCGGTGGGCATCATCGGGGCTCCACTTGCCGGTGCGCTCTACGCCGTCGGACGGACCGTGCCGTTCGCCGTCAACGCGGTCTCCTTCGCGGTGTCCGCGGCGTCACTGCGCCTGATGCGCGCCCGGTTCCAGACGGACGGACAAGCAGCGCGGACGAAGGCCCGGCTCACCACCGAGATCCGCGAGGGGCTCGACTGGCTCTGGCACCAGCCAGTCATCCGCTTCCTCACTCTGGTATCGGCCGCTGACAAGGTGCGGTACGGAGCTGGGTACCTGCTGATCATCACCCTCGCCCGCCGGCTCGGCGCCTCCCCGCTGTGGATCGGCGTCATCTTCAGCGGCGCGGCGGTCGGCGCGATGGTGGGGGCACTGGTGTCGAACATGGCCACGCGTCGCTTCCCGCTCGGACGGATCGCCGTCGTCATGCTGTGGTTGGAGGCGTTGATGTTCCCGCTGTACGCGCTGGCGCCGAACTCGCTGGTACTGGCCGCGATCGCGGCCGCTGAGTCGCTCGTCGCCCCGGTGTACACGGTGGCCATGACCACGCACCAACTGGCCATCACCCCCGATGAATTGCGAGGCCGGACGACGAGCGCGGCCTCGACGCTCACCACGGGAGCTTTGTCCGTCGGCACGCTGACAGGGGGTGTGCTGATCACCGCCCTGGGCGCCCAAGCTCTGGTCTGGCTCTGCGGAGCATGGCTGCTCACCCTGGCTGTCCTCACCACAGCCAACCGGGCCGTGCGACAGGCACCGCCGGCGGGCGCGATCCCTCAGCACAAGGCCACTATCACGGTCGAGGCCACGGATATGGCCGGCTAGCACCTGGGCTGCGGCCACCGGTGATCCCGGAAGGATCCGAGGACGCCAAAGGATCAGCGGTGGCCGCCGGTCACACCCGATGACTCATCAAGCCGCCGACCTACTCCTCTGCATCCTCGCCGCGAACCAGATCGTCAAAGAAAGCGCTGCGAATCAAGCCCGCCCGGAAGAGACGCTGTGCGCCGGAGAGCATCTGAGCCTGCCCGGGCGCCGTACGTCGTGACGGGGTTAGGGGTCGCCCGGCGGATCATGTGAGCGTCCGGAGATGGGATCGTCGTTCTGGCCATTGTCGGGAGATCCGACCAGTGGCGAGTGGGTGCGGCTTGAGCCGCATCTGCCGAAGTCCGCTGGTCGCGGCAGCGAAAGCCATGGCCATCCCCGTGGTCAGCCGCACGCGGCCGTGGCTGGCTGCCGACGACAAGGTGAGTCTGCGACCCGGCTCGCCTCGGCACGCGTGCCTCGTAGATCCGTTCCCGATCACGTACACGGATGAGTCGATTCCCTCGGAAGACCGCAGGAAAGCGCCGGGCTTGGCAGACTGTGCGCCACCAGGGAGGAGATTGTTGTGCCGGATGAGCTGACCGTCCGCCGGATACTCGGGGACCAGCCGTTCGCCGAGATTGGCCGGCCCGTGTGGGCGGTGACCGACGCGCGTCATGGCTGTGTCATCGTCGCCGGTGACCTCGGGCACGTCATGTGGCGCGGTACGGGCCACTGGCTCGGCCACCGGATCGGCGTGTACGAGGCCGGCACCCTCCGTCCGCGCCACGTCGTTGCCTCCCGCTACTCCGTATGTGCCATCGAGCCTCACCCCGAGTTGCCGCTCGTCGCCGTCGGCACCGGCCGCTACGACGGCTCGTGGGACTTTCAGGGACAGTTGCTCCTGCTGCACCTGGAGACCGGGCGCGTGACGAACCTGCTGAGCAAGAGCCGCCAGGTGCGCCATCTACGCTGGCTGGAGGACGGCAGGCTCGCGATGCTGATCTCCCCCGAGGACAAGGACGGCGGCTTCCGCAAGGGCTTCGAGCTGGCCGTCGCGGTGGACGACTGGCTGTCTGCTCCGGCCGGTCTGGTCGACCCCGACGACACACGCCATCCGATGGTCGAGAGCGGGCTCCTTTACGACCCGCGTGTGGAGGACACCCTCGCGCGCCTGACGGAGGGCCGGTGGCGGCGGCGGGCGGAGGTGCGGGACCTGGCGGTGCTGGCCGACGGCCGGGTGCTCGCCACCGGCCGGCACACGGATCTCGAATGCTGGGATCCGTCGGGCGCGCTGACGTGGTCTCTTCCTGCGGACGGGGAGGGGAGCGTCCGGGTCGAGGCGGCCCCTGACGACGAGTCGGCGTGGGTGACGTACCGCGGCTACCGGCGCGACGAGGCGACGGGTCGCCCGGTTGACCGAGCGACCACTGTTCGCCGGATATCGACGGCGGACGGCGGTGCGCTGGACTGCGTGGACGTGCCGTCGGTCCCCGCACTGTGCGCCGCGGACGAAGGCTGGCTCGCCCTGCGCCCGCAAGGGCGCGAGGCACACGCCGCGCTGCTGCTCGCCCCCACGCACCAGGAAGCGGCACGCCTCGGCCTCGTCCCCAGCCGCTCCAACTCCCCGGCGCTACGCGTCAGACACAGCGCCCGTCTGCTGTATGTGGGCGGTCCCGGCTCGGCCGACGACGCGCCGTGGATCCACGCGATCGATCCTCCAGGCGCCCACGGCCCCGCCACTCTGCGCGCCCTCTTCCCCTTGCGCTGGGACCCGGCGTCCGCACTCCAGCCCTGGTACGGCCCCGCCTTCGAGCTGACACACACCCTCGTCCACGCGGGCCGGTCGTACGAACCGGGCGCCACCTACGTGGAAGCCCGCGAGGGCACGTACGTTGTGAGCCGTCGGCTGCCGGACGGAGAGGCACGCTGGGTGTACGGCACCGACAAGCCGCTCGCCGATCTCGACGGCGACGAGCGAAGGGTGTACGTCGTCTATCTCACCGGTGAGGTGGAGACCCTGGACACGGCGACGGGCGAGGTGCGAGCCCGGCACACCCTGCGCGCGCACGGCCACCCGGTCACGCCTGTGTCCGTCGCGTATCGGGCGGAGCAACAGCGGCTGCTCGTGGGGACGGTGGACGGGCGGATCCTGGACTGCTCGGTCCCGGGTTGACCGGGTCGGTAGAAACCGCCCGTCCCGGCGGAGTCTCCTCAAGGATCCGGCGGATCCGCCGGATCGACAGAAACGACAGAGTGAAAACAAGGCGCAGCAGGTCGCAGCGATTGTTCCCGACAGCAGGGACACCAACGCACCGCCGAGAGCGGGGCCGCCGATCTGCGCCGCGGCCCGGCTGCCCTCAAGTGCGCTGTTGCACCACACCAGCTGATCACGTTTCACCAGCCGTACGAGAGACGCCTGGTATGCCACGTCGAAGTACACGGAAAGGGCCCCGACGGCGAAGGCAAGCGCAAGCAGCGCGGGCAGGCCGAGCCAGCCGAAAAGGCCGGCCACGGCGGCGGCGCCCAGGGCACAGGCCCGACCGACGTCCGTGAGCACCATCGTCGTGCGGGTCCGCCACCTGTCCACCCACGCGCCGACGAAGAGCGAGAGCAACAGGATCGGCGCCTGCCCCACCGCGCGGAGGACACCCAGCTAGCCGGCACCGGCGTGGAGCGTCAGGACGGCGAAGAGCGGCAGAACCACCAAACTTGCGTGTTCGCCGAGTTGGGAGGCTGTGTGACCCAGCCAGAGTCTGCGGAAGTCGGCGTCCCGCCACAGGCTTGACGGAACAGGTTGACCGGAATCAGAAACAGCAGAGGAAGCGGACGGCACGGAAATCCCTTGTGTTGCCGACAACGAAGCCCGCCACCGAGCACACGAAAGGTGTACCGACGGTTCAGGCAGGGGAAGGCTCGCTATGCCGCAACATCAAAGGCAGCACGCGATGACAGGCCGTCACGGCATACAACGTCAACGCGCGCTCGGAAAACCGACCATCTCTCAGCACCTCATGGGGCACTCGCTGCGCCCGAACCCTAGCCCTCGGCCACCCGGTGCGAATAGCGATTGAGGGCTGCGGAGGCGGGGCGAGCAACTCCCGACGCACCGACCCTTCGTTCGAACATGTTCGCCTGATGTGGGGAGCGGTGTCTCTCCGTACCGTGAGTGGCTGTGTCAGGTGGCGTTCCACTCCAGTGATGGCTGGCAATTGGTCGTGTTTGCGGCTCAGGAAGCAGGCGTCATCGCCGAGTATCGATCCCGGTCCGGCTGCGCCCGGCCGGATCATCGACCACGCCGGAACCGACCACGGCGGGAAGGCCTCCGTACAGATCGGTCACCGAGCAGATCGGCCTCGGGAGAGATCGGTCTACGCATCCGCGAGAACTGCGCGTTGTGCGGCGGAGACGCCGGTCACCACTGGCCGATCGCCGGCGCGTCGGGTTCGTGCTTCCGCCACATCCCGGTGAGGCGGGCGAGGCGTTCCGCGGCCGCGAAGCCGTGCAGCGCCGCCACCTTGCCGTCGCTGATCTCGAACGCCGCGGCGCCCACGATCCGGTCCTCGAGCACGAGGAGCACGGCGGGCCAGCCGTTGACCTGCCCGATGTGAATCGTGGGCGAGCCGCCAACCAGGCGCCGCTTCGCGGGAGTCGGTTTGAAGGCGATCCGCATCATGGTGGCGACGCGCTCGGGGGTCTCGTAGCGTCGCAGCGTCCTGGAGAGGCCCGCGCCGTCGGAGATCGCCGTCGCGTCGTCGGTGAGGAGCGCCACCAGACGTTCGGTGCGACCCGAGGACGCGGCGGCGAGGAACTCCTCGAGGACCTTGCGTGCGGATGCCGGGTCGACCTCACCGCCGCTGCGGCGCGCGGCTGCGACCCGGCGCCGGGCCCGGTGGATGTGCTGCTGGCTCGCGGATTCCGAGATGTCGAGGATCCCGGCGATCTCGGAGTGGGGGTAGGAGAATGCCTCGCGCAGGACGTAGACGGCCCGTTCGACCGATGAGAGGCGCTCCATCAGGGTCAGGACGGCGAGCGACACCGATTCGCGCTGCTCGAAGGTGTCGGCCGGGCCGAGCATCGGGTCGCCGTCGAGAAGCGGCTCGGGCATCCAGGCACCGGCCGCGCGTTCGCGGCGCACCGGTGCCGAGCGGAGCCGGTCCAGGCACAGGTTGGTGACGACTTTGGTCAGCCATGCCTCCGGCACCTCGATCCGCTCCCGGTCGGCGGCGTGCCAGCGTAGGTACGCGTCCTGCACGATGTCCTCGGCGTCGACTGCCGAGCCGAGCAGGCGGTACGCGAGCGAGGCCAGCCGAGCCCGGCCGGCCTCGAAGCGATCGGCGACGGTGCTCTCCATGGTGACGACCTTATGCGGCAGCATTCTCGGGTGCGGTGGCAACTGCCGTGGTGCCTGCGGCTGTCGCGGTGGCGGTCAGGCGGCGCTTGCGCTTCGGCATGCCGAAGGTCGGGTGCGAGACGCCCCACAGGCTGCCCCTGAGGACGCCCGCCTTCAACCGGGCGGCCTTCCGGCCGCCCACGAACCAGGACTTCGCCCGTACGTCGCCATCGACGTTCTGAAAGATCGCGTCGTAACGCCCGAGGCTGATGTGGTTGCCGATGTAGGACTTCTTGACGCTCGGAACCCGGCGTCCCGTCAGCCGTCCCACGATCGCGTCGGTCGCCTGCATGTTGGTATGTCCCGCGGAGGCGCAGGACATCGGCAGTGGCCGTCCGTTCGCGCCGATCGCGTACGCGCTGTCGCCCGCGGCGTAGACGTCCGGGTGCGAGACCGATCGCATGGTGTCGTCGACGACGATCCGGCCGTCCTCGGTGACCTCGAGACCGGCGGCGGCCGCGATGGGTTCGACGGCGAACCCGGCCGTCCACACGGTCGCGTCGGCCGGGAAGGAGGTGCCGTCCGCACCGACCGCGTACGTCGCCCCGACGGCTTCGATGCCGGTGTGCTCGTGGACGGTGATGCCCAGCCGGTCGAAGGCCGCCCGCAGGTGGAGCCGGGCCCCCGGGGAGAGCCAGGCTCCCAGCTCACCACGGGCGGCGAGCGCCACGGAAAGACAGGGACGCGACTCGGCGATCTCGGTGGCGGTCTCGATGCCGGTCAGGCCCTCGCCGACGACCAGGACGGTGCCGACTTCGCCCAGACTGTCCAGGCGTTGGCGCAGCCGCAGCGCTGACGGCCGTCCCGCGACGTCGAAGGCGTGCTCGGCCACACCAGGGACACTGTGGTGGGCGACCCGGCTGCCGAGCGTGTACAGCAGTGTGTCGTACCTGAGCTCGTCGTCACCGTCCTCGCCGGTCACGGCGATGGTCCTGCGCTCCGGGTCCACCGCGGTGACGCGCGCCACGCGCAGACGTGTCCCGGTGCCCGCGAACACGTCGGCGAGCCGCCGGGTCGCCAGTTCCCGGCCCGCCGCGAGCTGGTGCATGCGCATCCGCTCGACGAAGACCGGCTCGGCGTTGACGACGGTGATCTCGGTGTCGGCGGGTGAGAGGCGGCGGGCCAGACTCCCGGCGGCGAAGGCCCCGGCGTAACCGGCGCCGAGGACGAGGATGCGGTGCTTCATGGTGTGGCTCCTGTCTGAATCGCTTGCCCCTTGAGCGGGACAGCGCAGTGATTCCTGACAGGAGCCGGCTGTGAGGTGGGTCACCGGACCGGTACGGGTGGCTCTCCGCGAGGGCTCGGGGGCCGTCCGGAATCAGGGGGCGGCATCAATCGCATGTTGAAGCGGAGCATCCGAACCAGATCTTCGACCTGCGTTAACACCGAGAATCCGGCGCGGCTCCAGCCACGATCCAGCCAACGGAAGCGGCCGTCCGCGACCGCAGTCTCGCCCCCGGCACCGTCGTCGATCAGATCGGGAGGGGCTGGCCGGTGAGGTTTCGGCTCGGTGAAGTCGGCCTGTTGGGTCGTTGGTGGGGTGGGGTGGGGTGGGGTGGGGTGGGGTGGGGTCTGGGTGGTGGGGTCTGGGTTGGTTGGGGGTCGGTCGGGTGTCTGGGTTGGTGTTTTGTGGGGTGTTGGTGGGTGGGGGTTGTTGTGGTGGGGTGGGGGCG
>NZ_JBEXNW010000048.1:0-61408 GCF_040611295.1 Streptomyces sp. NPDC002935 | reverse complement strand
AAACAGGAACCCGCCAGGAGCTGCCCACCGCGTCGCCGCAGTGGGAGCAGACTGGAATCCCGGGCCTTTAGGCCCGAGAGGATGTCAACGTGGCGTGGCCGAGCCGCTGGTCACCACCGTCCGCGGCTTGCGCCACGGCGCCAATGCCGCCGATATCGCGGTGTCCAGACCGGACTTGCGAACCGTCTCGACCAGCAGCACGGCCCCGGCCTGCGAGACCACCCCGCTGCCACCGCCCTCGACGCGGACACGCGGGTACAACCCGATACGCTTACTCACCTGGAGAGTGCTTCTTCCCATGCAGCCGACAGGACCCTAGACAAGTCCCATCGTTGCAGGTCAGGAGCACTCTCCGCTTATTTGATCAAGACATGGACGAGCACGCTCATGAAAGCGCGAGGCTAGAGCCTGGGCCACGTCGAACACGCCAGTCATGCTGCGAACCGTACCGGAAGCACACGCCGCATCACCCAGAGGCGATCAGGCAGCCAGCGAGAGCAGTCATACCGGGCTGATCCGAAGCTCTGATGGATCCCCGCGCGGGTTGGGGGCGTCCACGAAGGGCGCGCCGCTGCTTGCGATCCGCTGCCTGAGCGGTACCTGTGCGCGAGCAGGCATGTGTCCTCCTTGTGGCCCCAGGTGGTTGCTCGGGGCAGGGTTGCGCCGCGTCCGCGGAATCGGGCCGACTCGGCGGTGCGGAGCTGGCGTTCATCGGCCTGACGGTTCCTCAGGGTGGACGTGCTCTTCCCCAACCGCCCAGCCGATGCCCTGGAATGGGGCACCGGCTGGGGGATCCACTCCCTCTGAGGGGGCGCCCATCGCGACATCGAGCTGGACGCTGGTCTGCCCTGCGCGCAAGGCAGACCAGCGGCCATACCGGAGGCCGCGCTCCCCCCGAGAGGGATGGGCTGCCCACCGGTTGGATACTTACAGTGACGCAGGCCGTGGAATATGCCGCAAGGGCATGTGATCTTTAGTCACCCGATCAGCGGGGCGCATCAGGGGGCGCATACCTGGACGAGCCCCTGCGAAATGGCTGAAAATACTCGCCTGTTCCCCGGTCGGCAGCGGTATGGCTGCCTCTCGGCCGCTCGCCTCTCGGCTGTGGCGCGCGGCGGGAACGGCGATGTAACGATCATGCTGGCTGCTGTTCACCGTGCGTGTTTCGGCCAGGGTCGGCAGCCCGCCGTCTCGGTGGACGCCGTCGCGGCGTGCGGGCCTCGGCGGTGTCGTGCGGAACCGGAGGGGCGGTGAAGGTGGCCCGTGGAGTGCCGAGGGGACAGGGCTGCTTGGGGAACGTTTCCTTCACCGGATGCCTTCCCGGGGTACTCGGGGTTCTCGTCCCCGGGCTGCCCCGGACGCTCGCTGCATGCGGGCGGGGCCGGACGGCCGGCTGCCGTCCGGCCCCGCCCGCGCACCGGTCGGGCGGAGGTGAATCCGCCGGCGACGGTTGCGCTGCCCGCTGGGGTCGTCACCACGACCGCGGTGTTTCCGGCGCCCCGACGGGGGTGATGCCTGCCGGCACCGTGCCGGTGGGGTCGACGACCACGTATGCAGGCGCCCGTGCGGGCACCGGGCGCACATGGCTCAGCTTCACCGTCACGGCCCAGCAGATCGAAGCCCTGTGACCCCCGGTCAGCCTCTGACGATGCAGAAGGGGTGCCCGGCGGGATCGGTGAGAATCCGCGCCTTGGCCTCATGAGGCTGGTGATCCGGCTTGCCCGCGCCCAGCTCCAGCAGTCGCGCCTCGGCCTCCTCCAAGTCCTCCTCGACCTTGAAGCAGATTTGAATCCTCCCCCTGCTTTAGCTGGGGGAGGATTCAACAAATGCATCGCCGGAACATCCGGTTCGCGCACCCGGTGGAGCGGGGCTCCGCCGGCGATCCACTGCGTGGCGGTCCCCAGATGGGTGCGCTCCAGGTCGTCCCACGGTTCGATGGCGCCGATCAGTCCCAGCAGGTGGGCACGCGACTGATCGTCAGAGACGGCGAGGGGATGGTCGGTTGAGGGCATCCGCACATCCTGGCAAGCGGCACTGGCAACCGTGCCCGACCGGCACGGCCCGCCCAGGGCGCCTGGGGAATTGCGTGACCACGGCACCGGGGAACCACGGGACCGTCGACAGCTGACCGTCCGGATCCGGCAAGCTTTTCACGCGGCACGGACGGCGCCGCCCACGGCGGTGCGTCCCGGGCCAGGGTCCGGCCGTAGCGATCCCGGTGCCGCTGCAATACACGAGCGCCCGGTCCGGTTCTTGCCCTTCACATACATTGACCCATTCGGGTGATGCTGGAGTTGGCGTCTTGTCATCCATGCGCCTATATGGGTCACTTGAGTAGCGAACCGGTGGGCCGCCCATCCCTGACCGGGGAAATCTGGTAATGGCGGCTTCTGCCGGTTCTTTCGTTTTCGGCCGTGCGCCCGCCGCCAGATGCGGAAGCCGTTTTTCGCATTCATGTGCCTCGACGGGGCCACAGAATCTCAGCCGGACTGTCAGCTCGCCTGCCGGCCACAGGCGTGTGCTGAGGCTGGGAAATGGCCCGCTGGTTCGCGTGTTCGCCCGTCCTCTGCTGAGAGTCAGGAGCACACTCATGCCCATCTCCCCGAACCAGGGGTCTACCGGCGGCGGCACGCTGGTAACGATCACCGGAACCAACCTGTCTGGCACCAGTGCCGTGAAGTTCGGCACCAAATCGGCGACCAGCGTCACCAACGTCTCACCGACTCAGGTCACCGCCGTGTCGCCGTCCGGGACGGGCACGGTCGGGGTGACCCTGACCACGCCCGGCGGTACCAGCAACCCGGTGTCGTTCTTCTACGTGGGAGCCCCGTTCAAGTCGTCCCTGGGCGCCACATCCGGCCCGCTCGCCGGCGGGAACACCATCACCGTCAACGGGACCGGCCTGTCGACCGCGACCAGCGTCTCCTTCGGAGTGCTGACCGCCACGCCGACGGTGGTCTCCGACAGCCAGCTCAGCGTCGTCGTGCCCGCGGGGGCGGCGCCCGGGCCGGTCGGGGTGAGCGTGAGCACGGCCGGCGGAACCAACAACGGCCTGTCCTACACCTACGTCGACGTCCCCGCCATCACCACCGTCGCGCCGGCCACCGGCCCGACGTCCGGGGGCACGGCTGTGACCATCACCGGTACCAGCCTCGACAGCACCGACTCGGTCACCATCGACGGCACCCTGGCGCCGTTCTCCGTAGTCAGTGCGACCACGCTGTCCGTGGTCACCCCGCCCGGAACGGCCGGTGCGGTCGACGTTGTGGTCACCAACCCTGCCGGGTCCGACACCGCCGTCGGCGCCTTCACCTACGTTGCGGGCCCCGGCATCTGACCGGACAGCCGCCGTCCGTTCAGTCAGCGGACGGCGGTGAGGTGCCTCTGGGCTCCGGGAAAGCGGCAGTCTTCTCTGCTCCCGCTTTCCCGGAGCACTTCCCTCTGATTCCGGCCGCTCGCAGCGCGGACCGGATTCCCTCTTCTTCCCGCTGCCATAGGAGCACGTCATGCCGCCAGTCATCAGCGCGGTGAGTCCCTCACAAGGCCCCACGACCGGTGGCACGACCGTCACCGTCACAGGAACCGGACTGACCGGCGCCACCGCGGTGCGGTTCGGCAGTACGCCCGCAACCTCCTACACGGTCAACTCCGCGACGCAGATCACCGCCCTCACACCGCCCGGCAGCGTCGGCTCGGCAGCAGTGACCGTCGTCAGCCCCACCGGCACCAGCAACGCGGTGTCATTCACCTACATCGCAGCCGCTGTTCCGGTAGTGACGGGGGTGACGCCCAGCAGCGGTCCTACATCGGGCGCCGTCACCGTCACCCTCACCGGAACCGGCTTCACGGGCGCCACAGCGGTCCTGTTCGCCGCAACACCCGCTACGTCGTTCACGGTCAACTCGGCCACCCAGATCACGGCGGTCACACCCGCGGGAAGCCCGGGCGGAGCCCCGGTGACCGTCACCACGCCGGGCGGGACCAGCGCGGTGTCGCCCACGGCGTACTTCTACTACGCCGCGCCGCCGGTGCTGCTGGGCGCCAGTCCGAGTCTGGGAGCCGCAGCCGGGGGAACAACGGTCACCCTCACCGGCAGCAACCTGCTGAACCCGACGGCTGTGCGCTTCGGCTCCACGCCCGCGGGATCGTTCACCGTGGTGTCGTCGACTCAGATCACTGCGACGGCGCCACCGGGGACGGGAAACACACAGATCACGGTCACCACCCCGGGCGGCACCAGCAACCCGGCGGCGTTCGCCTACGTCGCGGCCCCCACCCTCACCGGGCTGAATCCAGGCAGCGGCCCCACTGTGCCCGGTGCAGTGATCACCTTGAGCGGCACCGCACTGTCCACCGCTTCGGCGGTCAAGGTCGGTACCGCTGCCGCCGGATTCACGGTGGTCTCCGACACCCAGATCACCGTCGCGGTCCCTGCCGGACCTGTCGGCCCGGTGCCCGTGACAGTCACCACCGAGGGAGGGACCAGCAGCAGCCTCACCTACACCCGCGTGGCCCCGCCCGGGATCTGACACACCGGCGGCCCAGGCGGCCGGCCAAGTGCTGCGGCCATGTCGCGTATTCATCCGCGGCGGCCCAAGCCGGTGCCGTTCGCCGAGGCCGTGGCGCTGCCCGTTGCGGGGCGGGGCGGTCGTTCCAACGGGCACAGGGGCCATTGACATCCTCCCGGGCCTAAAGGCCCGGGATTCCCGCCTGCTCCCGCACAAGGCGTGTGGGTTGCTTCGGGTGGGTTCCTGCTTCGCTGCGCTGTGCGGGCACGGGTGCCCGTCTTACCTGCGCTCCACAGGCTGTTGCCGCCAGTCCGGCGGCCTTGGCGACGTTGACGGCCGCGTTGATGTCCCGGTCCAGGACGGCCCCACACGCTCCGCACGTCCAGGCGCGGACGTTGAGGGGCTTGGGACGGTCCTTCACGCCGCACACGGAGCACACCTGGGAGGTCGGCTCGAAGCGGTCGATCCGGTGGAACTGCCGCCCGTACCGGGCGGCCTTGTACTCCAGCATGGTCACGAATGCCGACCAGCCGGCGTCGTGGACGGACTTGGCGAGGCGGGTGCGGGCGAGTCCTTTGACACACAGGTCCTCGACGGCGATCGCTTGGTTCTCGCGGATCAGCCGGGTGGAGAGCTGGTGGTGGAACTCGCGGCGCGCGTCGGTCACGCGGGCGTGTGCGCGGGCGACCTTGTGCCGGGCCTTGTTCCGGTTGCTGGAACCCTTTTCCTTGCGGGACAGCGTCTGCTGGGCTTTCTTCAGTTTCCTCTCGGCGCGGCGCAGGAACTGCGGGCTGTCGACCTTCGTGCCGTCGGACAGGACCGCGAAATGTGTGAGACCGAGGTCCACGCCCACCACGGCGTCGGTGGCCGGCATGTGGTCGAGGTCGGCGGCAGGGTCGGTCTCCACCACGAAGGAGGCGAAGTACCGGCCGGCCGCGTCCTTGATCACCGTCACGGTGGACGGGGTGGACGGCAGTGCGCGGGACCAGCGCACGGTGACGTCGCCGATCTTCGGCAGCCGCAGCTTCCCGCCGACCGTGATCCGCCAGGCCGCGTTCGCGGTGAACCGGAGCGACTGCCGGTTGTCCCGCTTCGACTTGAAGCGTGGCGCGCCCATCTTGGGGCGTTTGCCCTTGAGGCCGTCGAAGAAGTTCCGGTACGCGGCGTCCAGGTCCCGGAGGGACTGCTGGAGGATCACCGCCGAGACCTCGCCGAGCCAGGCCCGTTCCGGCGTCTTCTTCGCGGCGGTGAGGTTCTTGGACAGCTCCGCCGAGGTGACGAACGCCAGCCCCGCCGCGCGGGCCTCCTCGCGGACGCGGAGCGCGTCGTTGAAGACGACCCGCGCACACCCGAACGCCCTCGCCAACGCGCTGCGCTGACCGGCGCTCGGGTACAGGCGGAAGCTGTACCGAAGCTGCATAGCGGTCACTTTACCCTTGGCCTATGTCGCCACGATGGGAACCAAACCCCGATATCCGCAGGGGTCGAACAGTCGTCTTCAACCTGCACGCGCACTTGGTGTTCGTCACGAAGTACCGGCGCGGCGTCCTCGATGAGGAGATGCTGACGCGCTGCGAAGAGGTGATGCGCAAGGTGTGCGAGGACTTCGACGCGGAACTGAAGGAGTTCAGCGGCGAAACGGACCACGTCCACCTGCTCGTGCACTACCCGCCGAAGGTCGCCCTGGCCGGCCTGGTGAACAGCCTCAAGGGCGTCTCCTCGCGCCGGCTGCGCGCGGAGTTCACCGGCCGGGTCAACCGGGCCATCATGCACGGCCGATTCTGGTCACCCTCGTACTTCGCCGACTCATGCGGCGGCGCGCCACTCCAAGTGGTCAAGGACTACATCGCGCAGCAGAAGCGCCCGGACTGAGCACAGGCAGCCATGGGCGCGGGCAGCAGTGCGGATCCATGCCCACGGCTGAGGTCAGAGCATTCCAGAGATGCGATTCACCCCCGGCCTGAAGGCCGGGGCACTCTCGCAAGATCAGAGGTAGCAGCACGAACAAGGGCAGGAATGACGCCGACGACGATCGGTGACGCGGTCACGGCCGGGTGGTCGACCGCAACCATGGTCAGCTGTGCGGCGTGTGATCCGGTGGGACGGCTTTTGTCTGTCCCCGACCGGAAGGCGAGGGGGCCCGATGACGCAGGAGCAGACCGGGGACACGACGTCGCGGACGAGACCGGGCACGAGGCGGCCCAGGACAGTGCGAGGCCATGCGCTGCGCTGGATATTCCGCCTGGTCATGGCTGCCCTGATCCTGCTGCTCGCCATGCGCACCTACGAGGAGACGGGCGTCGCGCACGCACGGTCGAACGGGACGCTGCACACGGCCGAGGCCACCATCACGAAGCTGACGTCCCACACGACGAGTGGGAGAGACGGCGGAGGCCAGGACGGCGGTAGCGGCGACTGGATGGTCACCACCAAGTACACGATCGAACTGCGCGTCGGCGACGAGACGAAGACGGTGAACGGCGTCCCGAACGATTCCGCGAACGACCTCCAGGAGGGACAGCGGGTCCAGGCGGGCCTATGGCACGGGCGGGTCGTGGAGATCGACGGGCGTGACGTGTGGCCCGGCTGGCACCCCGGGGGGTGGGACATGGCACTGTTCATGCTCTACCCGTTGATCACGGGCTATCTGATCGCCCTCGCCCTGGCCGCCGCCGCGTACCTTGCCGGCCTCGACGGCCGGGTACGGCTGGAGCGGCAGCACCGGCTGGGGCCCTGGGGGTTCGGGTTCGTCGTCGGGGTGGCGGCGATCTTCGTGCTCATCGTGTGCGCGGCTTTCGGGAACAGCATCGTGTACTGGCCGGTCGTTCCCGTTGGCGCCGGAACTGCCGCCGCGCTGGTGGGGCTGAGGGGAGCGCTCCGGCGGGTCCGGGCCGCCCATGTCGCTGACACATCCAGCGGAAATGCACCGGCCCAGGTCTGATGGCCGGGGCCCGGCCGCCCAGGGGACCACTCTGGAATGATCACGAAAAATCGGTGGGAATGGAGACGCGCTGGTGCCAGCGTTGGACGGGACGGCGACGATGCTGGTCGGCAGATCCGAGGAACTGAGGCGGTTCGACTCGGTGATCGCCGGTCTGGGGCAGGACGGCGTCCCCGCCGTGGTCGACATCGCCGCAGACGCCGGTATGGGGAAGAGCCGGCTGCTGAGCGAGTTTTGTGCGCGGGCGCGGCAGCGTGGGCTGACCGTGCTGCGCGGCAGGGCCACGGAGTACGAGCGGCACACTCCGTTCCAGACGTTCACGGACGCGTTCGCCGACGTCGATCGTGTCTTTCTCGACTCGGACGACGTACCCGAGGCGGCGGCACCGGTGCTGTACGGCGCCGACAGTGTGCAGGGCGCCGCGTCGGGCACGGGCAACCGCGATCGATTCGGCCTCTATCGTGCCGTCACGGAAGTGCTGACCAGGCTCGGGGAGCGGAGCGGGTTGGTGATGGCCCTGGACGACCTGCACTGGGCGGATCCCGCGTCCCTGGAGCTGTTGGACCACTTGATCCGACACCCCGCGTCCGGCCGGGTGCTGCTGGTAGTGGCCCGGCGCGAACGGCAGACGCCACACTCGCTTGCCGCCGCTCTGACACGCGGTGTCGACAGCGGAGCCGTACTGCGCATGCCGCTGCGGCCGCTGCCCGAGCAGGACTCGATCGAGGCGCTGGCCTGCGACCTGCCACCGGGCGACGCCGGCAAGATCTATGAATCCAGCGAAGGCAACCCGCTCTATCTCCTCTCCCTCCTGCACGCCTACCGGCACGGCGCGTCGTCGCGCGGCACCACCGTCCGGGCCCACGACGACACCGCGTCCGGCGTGCCGAGCGGACTGGGTTCGCTGCTGCTGGACGAACTGACCGCGCTGACCGAGGCACAGCGCCGTACCGTCGAAGCGGTGGCGGTCCTCGGTGACCATGCCACGCCCGCGATGCTGAGCCTGACGACCGGACCCACCACGGCGGAGGAACTCGACGACTGCATCGGTGCATTGGCGCGACGGGATCTGCTGCGCAGGGGGTCCGACGGGCGCTGGACCCTGCGCCATCCGCTGCTGCGGGCACTGGTCTACGAGAACACCCCCGCACCGCGCCGCGCCGAGATCCACCGGGGCGCGGCGGACGAACTGGCGCGGGCAGGAGCCTCCGCCGCCGAGCGGGCTCATCATGTCGAGAGGTCGCTGGTCGGCTGGGATCCGGTGTCGGCGGCCGTGCTGAGCGAGGCGGCCGCCCAGTTCGCCCACACGGCGCCCGCTACCGCCGCACATCTGCTGGAGGTCGTCCTGCGGCTCATGCCGGAGGCACCCGCCCACGCCCAGCAGCGTGGGGATTTGACGCTGGCGCGCGCCAGAGCCCTCGGCGTGGGCGGCAGCCTGCGGGAGAGCCGCGATCTGCTCCACACGCTGATCAGCAGGTCCGGGCCGGACGACGCATCGCTGCGCGGGGATGCGATAGCGCTGTGCGCGATGATGGAACGGCACCTCGGCCACTCCCCGGAAGCGATCGCCCTGCTGCAACGGGAACTGGTCCGCAGCCCTGGTCCTGAGCCCCGCCAGGCGGTCTCCCTGGGGCTCGCGCTGGGCATGGCGGCCCTGAACACCGTCTCCTACCCCGACGTACGCGACGACATCGGGCGGACGCTCGCGACGGCCCGCTCCCACGGCGACCTCATGGGAGAGATGGGGGCCCTGGCGCTGGGGTCGTTGGGCGAGGCCTACGAAGGGGAGACGGAGGTGGCCCGCCGGTTCGCCGATGCCGCCGCCGGGCTCGCCGACGGTCTGACCGACCCCAACCTCACGGAACTGTGCGAGTCGCTGGTGTGGCTGGCCTGGGCGGAAGCCCTGCTGGAGCGCTACACCGACGCGGAACGCCACGCCGACCGGGGGCTGGACATCGCCCGTCGCAGCGGCCAGGTCCACGTCTTGCCACACCTGCTGAGCAGCAAGGCCTTCGTGCACCTCAACACCTGTCGGCTGCCGTCCGCCCTGGAGTCGGCGGAGGAGGCGGAATCCGTCGCACGAGCCATCGGCAGCAGCGATCTCCTGGCCTTCACCCTGTGTTTCAAGGCGCTGATCCTGCTCCCGCACCGCCCCCTGGGCGACACCAGGGCCTTGCTGACCGCCGAGGAGGCCGTGGCAGCGGCCGGCGGAAGCCGCCACTGGTGGGCGTCGCTGGCCGGCTGCGTGCTCGGTCACACGGCGCTCGTGAGCGGCGACCCGCACCGCGCGCAGGACGCCATCCTGAGGGCGGGCGGTCCTGAACTGCTGGGGCTGCAACCCTCCATACGCCCAGGCCAGCTGGACACCCTCGTCAGCACCGCCCTCGCGATCGGCGACGTGGAGCAGGCCGCGCGCTGGGCCGCACGAGCCGTCGAGGAGGCCGACCGGATGGGGCTGCACGGCCAGCGCGGGGCGGCACTGCGGGCCGAGGCGGCGCTCGCCCAGCACCAGGGTGACGCCCGCGCGGCCGCAGACCTCTTCGAGCGTGCCGCGCAGGCGTACGCACCCTCCGGCGCGAGGCTCTGGGAGGCGTACTCCCTGCTGCTGGCGACGGCCCAGGCACAGGCCGCGGGCGACCGTCCGCGCGCCGTCGCGATGTGGGAGCGGGCCCGCCGTATCGCCGACGACGGCGGCGCGCGCCTGCTGTCCGACCTGGCCGCGCTCGTGCGTCCCCAAGCAGAGGAGGCACCCCTGGCTCCCACGGAACTCGACCAACTGACCGCACGTGAATGGGAGATCGCGGAACTCGTCGCCGAAGGACTGAGCAACCAGGCCATCGCGACCAAGCTGTACCTCAGCCGCCGTACGGTCGAGACCCACCTGTCGGCGATCTACCGGAAGACCTCCGTGCCGTCCCGCTCGGCGCTGGCGGGCCTCATGACGCGCACGGTCCTGGACCGGCGCGCGCGTGAACAATGAAACTCAGGCCGTGGCGTCCCGGTAGTCGCCGAGACAGCGGAAGGCGCCTCCGGTCGCCCGGAACAGGTACATCGCGTTTGTGTACCGGTCGGTGGACGCGTCGTAGCGCAGCCGTTTGGTGATCCCCCGGTAGTCGGTCTCGCGCAACCGGCCCATGATCGCGCCCCGTTCCGCGCGCGACGCGCCCAGGGCCGTCATGGCGCGGGCCACGAAGAGCGTCGCGTCGTAGGCCTCGGCGGAGTACCAGGGCGGTGCGGTGTCGAAGCGGGCGCGGTAGGTGGCGACGAAGGACTTCGCGGCCGTCACCCGGGCCGGATCGAGGAAGGCGGTGGCGAACATCCATCCGTCGGCGGCGTCGCCCGCCGAGGTGAGGAAGCGGGGGTCGAGGGCGCGTTGGCCGGCCAGCCGCGCACCGGAGTAGCCGGCGGAGCGCAGCGCCCGGGCCAGCCGCGCGGCCCGCGCGTACCCGCCGCCGAACACCACCGCGTCCGCTCCCGCATCCGTCACCGACTCCGCGAGGGCCCGGAAGTCGCCGTCCGCGTCGTCCTCGGCGGCGAGGGTGCGCCGGACCGTGGATCGCACGGCCTCGTCGACGCCGGCGCACAGACGCCAGCTGAAGTCGCCCTCGGCGCCATCGTCGATCAGCACCGTCTTGCGGGCCCCGGCGGTGCGGACGAGGTACCTGACGACCGGCGCCGCCAGGGTCGCGTCATCGGGGCGGGTGGCCGCGTACACCCGGTACTTGGTGGGGTCCACCTCGTTGAGTCCGACCGACACGGTGACCATCGGGAGCCGTGCCTGCTGGTAGAGGCCGAGGGTGGCCTTCGCACAAACGTCGGTGGTCGGCCCGAGCACCGCGCGGACCCGGCCGTCGGCCGTCAGCCGCCGGGCGACCTGCCGTGCCCGGGTCGCGCTGCCTTCGTCGTCGTGCACCTGGAGCGCCAGGTCGAAGCCGCGCCCGGCGCGGGAGTTGAGGTGGTCAAGGGCGAGCCGGACGCCGTTCTCCTGGGCGCGGCCGGTCGTACGGCCGCTGCCGCTCAGGTCGGCGTGCAGGGCGACCACCAGGCGCGGGAGCCGGGTTCCGCTTCCCCGGGCCGAGGTACGGCCGGGGCCGTTCGCCGTCCACCACGCTGCCGTTGCGCCGGCCGCCAGGACCCCGGCGGCCGAGCCCAGTACCAAAAAGCGGCGGCGCGTGGCGCCTCCCGGGCCGACGGCCGTCTCATCGCCGGGCGCCGCGTCGGCCACCGTCGCCCCGGACGCTCCGGACACCTCGGTCGCGTCGACGGCGGGCAAAGCGAGCACGGCGGCCGAACGGCGCGCGATCAGCCGGGTCAGGGACTCCGGCAACCAGCCCCCGCCCTCGCCCGTACCGTCCAGGGCCCGACGTATCTCGGCCACGGCCGGCCGGGAGCCGGGCTCCTTCGCCAGGCACCCCCGCAGCAGTGTCAGCAACGGCTCCGGTACGCCGTCCAGTTCCGGCTCGTGATGGACCGTGCGCACCAGCATCCCGGCCGCGGAGCCATGCCCGAAGGGGCGCTCGCCCGTCACGGCGTACGCCAGCAGACAGCCGAGCGAGAAGACGTCACTGGCCGGCCCGATCTCCCGGCCCCTGCCCTGCGCCTGTTCGGGGGAGAGGAACCCGGGGGAGCCGACCACCATCCCGCTGGCAGTGAGCGCGGTGTCCTCCGGCATCCGGGCGATACCGAAATCGATCATCCGGGGTCCGTCGACGGCGAGCAGCACATTGCCGGGCTTGACGTCCCGGTGCACCAGCCCCGCCCCGTGCACCGCGTCCAGCGCCTCGGCCAGCCGCGCGCCCAGGACGCGGACGGTCCCGTACGGCAGCGGCCCGCACTCCTGCACCGCCTCCGCCAGCGAGGGCCCCGGCACGAACGCCGTGGCGAGCCACGGCGACTCCGCGTCCGGGTCCGCGTCGAGCAGCGGTACCACCCAGGGGTTGGCGACCCGGCCCCCCGTCTCCACCTCACGGCGGAAACGGGCCCGGAACCCCGCGTCGTCCGCGTACGCCGCACGGATCACCTTCACCGCGGCGAGCGCGCCTCCGGCAGAGCGGGCCAGGTACACCACACCCATGCCGCCCGCGCCCAGCCGGCGCAGCAGCCGGTAGCCCGCGATCCTGGCCGGGTCGGCGCCGCGCAACGGCTCCATCAGCACCTCACCCGGTGGACACCTGGTACGAGCGCCCCATCAGGTGGACACCTGGTACGGCGCCACGCCCTGGTACGCGAACCGGCCGCCGGCGACCTTCCACAGGTAGACCCCGCTGCCGTCGATGACCAGGGCCCCGGTCGCCTTGTCGAACGCGAGGTTCCGGCTGATCCCCTTGTACGTCGCCGAGCGCAGCGCCGCCGTCAAATTCTGCCGGGTGCGGCGCCCGGCGGTCAGCGAGCGCAGACCGCGTACGGAAAGTTGCGCCACGTCGTACGTCTCGACGGCGTACCGCTCCGGCTCCGCGTCGAAACGCTTGCGGTAAGCGGCCCTGAACGCCTTCGCCTCGGGCGCCACGGTGGCGTCCATGACCGGGGCGACGATCACCCAGCCGTCGGCCGCGTCCCCCGCGGCGGACAGGAACCGTGCGTCGAGCACCCCCTGGGCGGCGGCCCTGGCCCCCGGGAAGTCACGGCTGCCCAGTTCCCGGGCCAGCAGCGCCGCCCGGTCGTGGTAACCGGCGAACACCACGGAGTCCGCGCCCCCGTCGAGCAGGGCATCCAGGGTAGGCCCGAAGTCGGTGCGCAGGGCGCTGACCACCTTCGGCACGGCCGGCTGCCGTTCCTTGCGCAGGATGTTGGCGAGGGTGCTGCTGATCTCCCAGCCGTAGGCGTCCGCCGCCCGGTCGTCGACGATCCCGACCGTGCGCGACTTCGCGGTGCCGCGCACATACGCGTCCAGGTAGAACGGCAGGACCGCGTCCGTCACCCGGGCGTGCAGGAAGGACCGGCTGCCCATCACCCCCAGTACGGTGGCGCCGGGCGACACCGCGATCAGGGGCAGCGAGGCCGCATCGTACGCCGCCAGCGAGGCCAGGGCGGTGGCGTCCGTGGTGGGACCGATCACGGCCAGCACGGAACGGTCGGTGACGAGCTTCGCGGCCGCCTCGGGTGCCCGGGCCGGATCGCCACCGTCGTCCACCGTCTTCACAGCGAGAACAAAGGGACTGTCCGCACGGGAGTTGAACTCCTCGACCGCCAGCCGCAGCCCCCGCTCCTGAGCCCGGCCGACCGCCTTCTGATCGCCGCTCAGGTCGGCATGCAGACCGAGGGTGTACACGGGACTGCTGGAGTTCGGGGCGGCGCTGTCGTCCTCGCCGTCACCGGAGAGCGCCGCCCACGCGGCCAGTCCGCCCCCGGCCGTGACCACCGCCGCGCCCCCGGCCAGTAGGAGGAAACGGCGTCTGCCGACGGCACGGACCGCGGGCTGCGCGGCCGCCGTGTCCGTCGCAGCAGTGCCGACGGACGCGGCGTCGACCTCGGTCTCGTCGATGGAGGGCAGCGCGAGCCCGGCGGCCGACCGTTCCGCGATCAGCCTGACCAACGGCTCGGGCAGCCAGGCCTCGTCGCCGGGGGCCGACTCCGTTTCGCCGGGAATCCTGTCGTCCTCGGGTTCTGGAGGACGTACGACGCGCAAGGCCTCCCGCGGGTCGCAAGGCGAGGCGGGCGAGGCGGGCGACAAGGGCGCGGCGACCGTGAGGGCCTCGGACAGCGCCCCGGCCGTAGGCCGCAGCTCCGGGTCCTTCTCCAGACAGCTGCTCACCACCTCGGCGAGCTCCGCCGGAACACCCTCCAGATCCGGCGCGTCGTGCACCGTCCGGTACAGCAGCGCATCGATCGACCCGGTGCCGAACGGAAGGCGCCCCGTCGCGGCGAAGGCCAGCACACAGCCCAACGAGAAGACGTCTCCGGCCGCTCCCGGATCCCGCCCGCCCCGCGCCTGTTCCGGTGGCAAGAACCCCGGCGTGCCCACCACGACACCGGTCGAGGTGAGCGCGGTGTCCTCAAAATTGCGGGCCACACCGAAGTCGATCAGCCGTGGGCCGTCGAGCGCCAGCAGCACATTGCCCGGCTTGACGTCCCGGTGCACGAGAGCGGCCGCGTGCAGCTCCCGCAGCGCCTCGGCGAGCCGCGCCCCGAGCACCCGCAGGCTCGGCACCGGCAGCGGCCCGTGCGCGGCGAGAGCCTCGGCGAGCGAGGGACCAGGGACGAAGGCGGTCGCGAGCCAGGGCTGTGCCGCCTCGGGGTCCGCGTCCACCAGGGACGCCACCCACGGGCTGGTCATCCGGCGGGCCGTGTCCGCCTCACGCCGGAATCGCTCCCGGAAATCGGGGTCCTCGGCGTACTCGGCCTGAATCACCTTCAGCGCGACCAGAGTTCCGCCGGCCGAGCGGGCCAGGTACACCACCCCCATACCGCCCGCACCGAGCCGTCCCAGCAGCCGGTAGCCCGCCAGCCTGGCAGGATCCGAAGTTCGCAGCGGCTCCATCACTTCCCCTTCAGCCGCTGCTCGATGCGCGTCAGCATCTGAGCCAGGGCCTTGCTGCCCAGCCGTTCGAGTTCCTGCGCGGTGTTGCCCTTCGCGCCCGTCACGGAGACGGCCACGACGACCGTGCCCAGCCGGGCGACCATCCACCGGTACGGCTGTGCGGCACCGCCGCTCTCGACGTAATCGCCGGCCTCGAGTACGGAGTCGTCGGCGTACTCCTGCTCGCGGGCGCCGAAGGGAGTGCCGAGCGACATGAGACCCGTGATCCGCTCGTCGGACCGGGGCCGCTGCTCCGGGCAGCGCAGCACCTCCTCGAGGGTGGTGCTCAGCTGCTCGTCGGCGCCGAGGACGGAGGCGTGCACGGTGGCGACCGCCGTCACCTTGACCGCGCCCTTGCCTCCGCCGGCCGGCAGCCGGCTGTAGCGGGACGTGCTCGCCAGCACCCCGCGCGAGAGCTTCTCACGCTGCCAGCGGCAGTCCTCGTTCAGCACGGCCCAGGTGCCCGGGGCGCTCCCGGCCGGAGTCTGGGCGACGAAACTCCGCCCCCAGCCGGCCGGGGCGAGCACGACGGATTCGGCCAGCCGGCGCCCGTCCTTGGAGGTCCGGGGGACGAGGGAGGCATCGGGCGTGAAGACGGAAAAGGTGGCGGACGCGCCGGCCGACGGGGTCTCCCCGCTGACCGGCGAGGAACTGGCCGAGGCGCGCGGCGAAGTACCGGCCGAGGGCGAATCGCTCTGCCGGGAAAGCTGGTTGTCCGTCCCCTGGGCCGAACACCCGGCCAGCAGAGTCCCCGCGACCAGCAGCGTCACCCAACTGCCCCGCATCCCATGGGCGTTGCTTGTCACTCAGACCCCTCAACACCGTTCCTGCCATTCGACTCGTCGAACATAGACGGCCGGGAGGGAACGGACCTCCGTAGAACCACGTATCTGGTTACGTAGTCCGCAAGCGGAACGACGACAGTCGCGGTGAGCACCAACGCGCCCGCAATCACGCACAGGAACCGTTCGAAGAAGACGATCGGGATACGCCCATCGGGGAGCAGGGCGGAGGCGACGGCGCCTGCCTCGGTCCGGCGATGTCGGGTCGCGCCGGAAAATGGTGTTCTCGCCGGTGAGGCGGCAGGCCAGGAGGTCGGTCATGGCGAGGTCGCTCACGGCTTCGAAGCGGGCGGGGAGGATTTCGTCGTCTCGGGCCGGTCGGCGGTGGATCGCCCCTGCACATGCTGCGCCGCCACGCGGCGGAACCGCGGCCCCACCTGCGAAGTGCAGCGGTACGCCTGGCGCTTCCTTACCGACCCCGGTGCCGAGCCCTATGCTTTCGTCATGGCCACTGATCGAAGCGCCTCTGCCTTAGCAGGAGTTGTCGGGCCGACCGCGGAGGGCTGGCGGCTGGTGGTTGTTCCTGGCAGGGTGCGGGAGTTGCTCAGCATGCTCGGCAGCGGGGTTCTCGTTCCGCTGATCGCGCTGCCGCTTCTGCTGCCTGTGCTGGTGGTCGCCCTTGTCTCGGGGTACGCGCTGGTCTGGGGCATCGTCTGGGTCGTGCTGGGGATCATGGCCCTGGCCGCGATCCTGATCATGGCTGTCCTGCTGTACACCGTGCCGGCCGGCATGGTGCGGTGGGTCGAGTTCCGTCCCCGGCATGTTCCGCCGCAGGTGGAGATCGCCCGCTTCCTGCGCCGCTCGACACTCGCGATGGATGATCTCCAGCGGATCGTGGTCGTCGAGCAGACCAGACTGGGCCTACGAAAGTCGATCACTGTGACGCTGCACTCCACGGGCGGGAGGCTGGAGTGCCGGCCGGCGGCGTCCTCCCCGCTCGCGCTCATCGACGCGGGGACCCTGACCGACTGGCTCACGGGGGAGCTCACCCCCTGCGCAGTAGAGGTCGAGCACCGCACCGAGGCCCAAAGGAACTTCTCGTGCCCCGAGGAATGGCTGGCCGGCCCCCGCGTCGCCGCCCTGTGGCAGGTGCCCCTCGAGGCTGTCGACGAGACAGCCGCCCACCACGGCGTCAGAAGCCACACGTACACACCACGAGCAAGCGCGATGTACAACCCGGGAAACAGCATCACCGTCTACGACCCGGCCCGCGCCTACGAGGTCGCCGAAACACTCCGCACACAGCGAGCCACCCAGGCTACGGAGTGAAGCGAGGTCTGCTCCCCGCCGATGGGCCTGTCGACCTGGACTGAGGCGACGGGTACACCTGGGCCGACGTACGTAACTCGGCTCACGGGCGCGGGGCCAAGTATCGCGGCGCGGGTGCGTCCGAGCAGTGCCGACAACGACGGCCGGCCTCGCCTACGAGCGGGGTACGGCAGGAGATCCAGCGGGGGCTGCAGCCACGCACGAGGAACTCCTGGAAGCCTGCCTGCACGCGCTGGGCCCGGACCATCCCGACACCCTGACCATGCTGGGCATCCTCGCCCACTGGCGTGACGAAGTGGGAGATCACTCCGGCGCCGCAGCGACGTGGAACTGGCAGGCCAGAGCCCACGGAGAAACTCCCTGAACGTGACTGCCGACCATCACAGCCCCTTCCCCAGCCGCGGCAACGAACCGTTTGTGAGCGGTCTGGAAGGAGCCCAGTTCCGCGGGCAGGTCCCGCCAGGGCGAGCAGGTGCGGTACTTCCACGCGATGGCTTCCAGCGCGCGGCGGTGGTCGGCCCACCGTCGGCCCCGGGGCGGATCAACGGCATGAGCGGCTCGATCCGGTGCCACATCACATCACTGATCACTCGCCGGACGGACACGTCCGGCCAACGGTCCAGCTCACGGGAGAGACACGCACCCCTCATGGCTTCCGCGACAGCACCCGCTTGCCCGGTTGCCTGGCCTGACGAGTAGCTTTGCAGCAGCCGAACTTGGAGGGAACGATGGCCTTCGGTGAACTCTTGACGCTTAGCCTCATTGCCATGGGAGTTCTGGGGGCGACTGGTGCAGGGCTCGGTATCTACACCCTGACCTGTAACCGGGTGCCTGGACGATGGCTCAGCAAAACAGTACGCAATCCCAGGCTATGGGGAACCGGCCTGCTGTTCATGGTCTCCAGCTTGGCCTTCGTCTCCTGGACGCCCTTCATCATCGGACTCGGGATCACTGTCGTCGGACACGCCGTCAAGCCCACCGGCTGACCCAGGCTTGTCAGACCCGCGAAGGCACCCACACCGCCAAGGGCGGGTCAAAGAGACAAGCCCAAGGCGTCCACGCCCTCGGGCCGCCCCGACCGCCCGGTACTGCCGCAATCGGGGCGGTTGTGCATCTGCCGGGCGCCGTCATCGAGGAGGGCCGGGGCCTGTCCTCGATGACGGCATCATGGCCGACGCCGCTTACCGTTTGCTGCTGGCCTGACGGCCCGGCCTCACTTCAGGTGCCGGGCGAAGAACCGAGCCCCGTCCTCCATCTCGGACCGCGGGACGCCGGTGTGCCCGCCGAGGTTGGCGTGCAGGGACTTCTCCTTGGAGCCGAAGGCGTCGAACAGGTCGAGGGCCGCCTGCCGATCGTTCCCTTCGTCGTCCCACTGCACCAGGACCTGGGCTGGGGCCGGCGGTGGCCTACTAGCCGGGTCCGTCGGCTGCGGCGGACGGACCCCAACTCCGAAGGCCGGTAACCCCGTTGCGGGGCTACGGAGACGGTAATGGAGGGAGCGACGGACCAATCCATTACCACGTCGCACAAGTGCAAGATCAAGTCAGAGAGAGCGTGCGATGCGCACCGCGGGCCTGCGGTGGTGACGGGACGGCCGTGTGGCCGGGTTGTCAAATTTGGCGTGTAATGGAAGGTACGCGACGCGCGCCGAAGCGCAACGGCCGCAAGACACTCCGAGGCGATAGCAGCCGGAGGACTTCTCGTGAAGTACCACACCCGAGCATTCATCGCAGCCACCGGAACGGCACTCTTCCTGTCCGCGGCCACCGTGGCGTACGCCGATGGCAGCAGCCACGGTTCGGCAAGCAGCGTCCAGGCAGCGCGATCGGCGGTGAGCGCCTCGTCCTCCGCGACGGTGACCACCAAGTCCGGTCCCCTCGGCAAGATCCTGGTCAACAGCAAGGGGCACACCCTCTACCTCTTCCAGTCCGACAAGACCAACAAGTCCACCTGCAACGGAGACTGCGCCAAGGCTTGGCCACCGCTGAAGGCGCAGGGGAAGCCGACCGCCGGGGGCGGCGTCAACAGCAAGCTGCTGTCGACCATCACGCGCAGCGACGGCTCGAAGCAGGTCACGTACAAGGGGCACCCGCTCTACACGTTCGCCGACGATGCCAAGGCCGGGCAGACCAACGGACAGGGGCTCGACGCCTTCGGCGCCAAGTGGTACGTGCTGGGCACCGACGGCAAGGCGATCACCAAGACCTCGCCGTCACAGAGCGGCGGCTACTGACCGGCCCGCCTGGCGCCGCCCGAACCGGTCACAGTCACGGCGCCTGGAACCCGTTGAGCTGCCACAGCGCGGCGGTGTACCAAAGGAGCGCTCGAGCAAAAGAGAAGGGCTCCAGCGACAGGCCACGTCCGCCCCGGGAACTTGTGGCTGCGCACCACGAGGACCTTGGCTGCGAACGCGCCGTACAGCACGCCAACCAGCACGCAACCGGTGATCGAGTGGGGTGGTGCCGACGAGCAGATGCTGGAGCCAGTGGGCTCCGGGTGACCACGACATCCTGATCGTGCTCACGCCACGACATCGGCCTCGCACTCGTCACCGGGCAGCCCTACAGACAGCCCATGACCACACCGCGATCGTCTTGAACAAGCGGGACCCGGCACGGCCGGCGCGCCTTGGGACGGGGTGTTCACCTCGTCCTCGAACATCTTCGCCGGGTCGTTGCGCGGGTTGTCGTCGGCATGTACAGGAGGCGCGACCCACACCCTGGGTCGGCCGGTTCCAGAGGGCGGCCCGGGGTGGGGTGGATATATCCTGGAATAAGACGGATTCACGAGCATCGGGGATCGGTGCGGGGCGTCGAATTGATTCGGCGCAGACCCGTCGGACACCCGGCGGACCACCGGGATCACCAATGGGCGGCGCACCTCGGGGGTGTCGGCGACGGCCGGCACCAGCACGCGCGCTGGCCCTCATCGCCGCCGAGCTGTTCGGCGCCATCCTCGCGCCCGCCCTGCTCGTCTTCAACTCCCCCATGGGAGGCTCTGTGGGCCCGGACGGGAACAACGACTCCCAGGACGTGCGGTTCCTTCAGTCACTGATCAACGACTCGCGGGACAGCACGGGCGGTTCGCTCATCACCGTCGACGGGTCGTTCAGCGAGGAGACTGCAGGCGCACTCGCAGAGTTCCAGGCCGCATCCGGGCTCGAGGACACCGGGGGAAGTCTGACGCCCGGTGATGCGACCGAGACGGCGCTGGAAACGACCCCACCTGGACAACGTCTTCGCCGGGGTGGATCTGGGCGAGATGCAGCCGGACGGCCTCGGCGAGTTCGTCTTCCGGGAGGATCCGGGCGGCGTCGACCCCGAGTTGGAGGAGGAGCAAGACCAGCAAACGGCGTTCAACGCTTTCGTCCTGCAAGTACCCGCAGGACGTGCGCGACAACGTCCAGGAAGCGAGCGGGAGCTGTGCGATGGACCTCTTGCCGGTCGAGATCAAGGTCAACATCGAAGGTGAGGTCGCGGCGGCGCTGTCGGCCTTGGGAGGGTCAGGCGGCGCCATGACGACGCGCCGCATCTGGTTTGCCGAGGACCGGAACGGCGTCGCCGAGGGCCGGGTGCTGTTGCTGGACAGCGGCGTGATCGTGCGGTTCAGGACGGGTGGCGGTCCAGACGATCTGACCGTCAAATTGCGTCCGTGCACCCGGGAGCAGCTGGTCGGCCGGTTCGCGGCCAAGTTCGAGACCACACCGTTCACGTACCGAATCGAGGAGGACTGGTCGGAGGACCGCAGGGTGTTGGCTGCCTCCCTGATGCACGATCACCCGCCGGGCGCGCTGTCGGGCGCGGTGGAGCCCGGGGCCGATACTGCCGCGCCGATCGACGCGGTGCAGGATCAGTTCCTGCACGCCTGCGCCCCCGCCGTCCGGCTCGACGGGCTGGTCGCGTTGGGGCCGATTCTCTCGACGAAGGTCGACGATGTTCCGCTCGGCGACCTCGACGTGAACCTGGAGGCGTGGTCGGTTGCGGGTCTGGAGTTCCTGGAGGCCTCGATCCGGGTGAAGCCCAAGGACGAGGACGACGCCCAGGAGTTCACGGCGCGGGCCGAGCGCAAGCAGCGAAAGCTGGAAGACGCGGTGAGGGAACGCGGGGTGACGCTCTCCGAGCACCCCGAGAGTAAGACCCGGCGCGTCCTCACCGCCTTGGCGGAGGCCGGACAGAGCTGAGGAGGGCGTTCCAGCCGGCTGCACGTGCGCCACAGATGCGCTTCCTGCGTTGGTTGCCGTTCACCGGGTTCCTCCGAGGATGCCTCGGCCTTCAGGCCGGGGCGGGGGTACCTCCCGCTTGCGGGGGAGAATCGGATTCCTGCGGAGCAGGGCAGGAAACGGGATTTCGCCTCCAGGGCGAAACACCGTCCACCTGATGTGGGTAGGTTGCGTGCCGTGCGGTGCGAGAACCGAGCGCGCGCACCGTGCTGATCGAGAGCCAGGACAGCACATGCGCCTCCAAGCTTTGCTGTATCGAACCGGGCTGGTTTCGACCCGGCTGGTGTTGATCGCGGAAGACCTGTCGGGTCGCTGACCCGCAGGCAGCGTGAGCCAGGAATCCCCCCGCTTTGGCTGGGGGAGGATTCAATTCGACCGGATCAGCTGCGCCTGCACGCCGTAGTGGTCGGACAGGTAGGCCTGGCGGCCGTCGCCCAGTGTCACCTTGTCCTGGAACACGAAGTCGGCGCTGCCGGTCAGCGTCTCCCCGGCTGCGGCCCTGACCAGTACGTGGTCCAAGGCCGGCGGCGACGGCCATCGAGGTGTGGGCCGGTAGGTCGGACGTGTGTCGCCGGCGAGGATGTCGCGCAGCCCCGCTGCGGCGACGAAGTCGGCGAGTGCCGCCGAGTCGCGCGGGACGTTCAGGTCACCGACCACGGCGACGGGCAGGGACGGGCCGATGGCCGCGATCAGCCCGGTGAGCCGGGCCAGTTCGGCAGCTGCGATCCGCGTGTACCGGTTCGTGGGGCTGGCAACTGGTACAGATTTTCTAGTCATTCATAGTCATCCCTACAGCGGTCGGCGGCCACGATGCGGCAGCCGTTCCGGCGGGTCTTGTAGGTGAGCTGGCGGCGGATCTCCCCGAATCCGGCGTCGGCGATCGTTCCCCTCCTCCAAGACCTGCTCCGGGTGCGGCGTGGTGAAAGCCAAACTGCCGCTGCACATCCGGACCTACGACTAACTGGTACCGGAGTGGCCGCAGACCAGAACACCCCCCGGGTGTCGAAACCCCGTGGAGCCGACCGGAAGACCCGCACCACCCGCCCCCGCCGCAAGGCAGGGACGGGGCGGGCAGGTGGCACAACACTGCCGCACCAGCAGCAGACAGAAACGGGAGACCGTACTCAAGCCGAGCCCCTAACGCTCTGGTGATGTGACGGACCTTCCGGGCCGAAATGCCCGGAATGCTGAGACCTGACTACGGACTCAGCAACGGCTTACCAGTCCACGGCGTTGATGCTGAAGCTCTGGTTGGCACCGTAGTGGCACGTCCACAGCCGCGCGGGGGCGCCCGCCTGCGTGCTCCAGTCGGCTATCTCCAGGCACTTGTGCTGAACGTACGTGTAGTCCATGGCGAAACTGGACTGGCCGTAGAAGAGCTGGTTGAGGCCGTAGTGGCAGTCCCACTGGTTGGCGGTCGCACCGTTGTTGCGCCCCCAGCCGCCGATCTCCAGGCACTTGCCGCTGTTGGCGTTCACGTAGAAGTACGACCCGTCGGGCATGTCCGTCGAGGAGTAGCGGTGCCATTTCTGGTTGTCGCCACCGGTGCAGGGCCACTGGCGGACGGCCGCGCCGTTCGCCGTGCTCCAGTCCGCCACCTCAAGACACTGGCCAGAGTGCTCCGCGCGGATCTCGACGGTGGCCAGGTAATCGAGGGACGGCGCGGCCTGGGCCGGAGCGGCCGGGAGGCCGAAGGCGAGACCGAGGGAGGCGGCAAGAACAAGCAGGCCGTGCCGGGCACGGAGGAACGCGGTGGGCTTCATGGTTCTCTGCAATCGAATAGGGAGAATCCGGCGGGCAGCCGGAAATCGCCGCTCATGATCGCATAAGTTTGCGAGGTAACTGATCTTCTACACCGCCTACTTGGGCCGTGACACGTCGTGCGGGCCCGCCGGGTTGGCGGAACTGATTCCTCCGCTCCTCTCCCCGGCGAGCACTCGGCAGCGGCCCTGGTCAAAGCCCTCGTCCGCGCCGTTTGGGTCGGGGCGGACCGCGCCCAGGGGGTCACCCCCTTCGGCTTCCTTGGCCAGCCGAACGGGCCGGTACTCGGCGATCGGGCAGAGGTAACTGAAGTACAGGGTGCGGGAGGTGATCGTGACGCTGACGGACGGCCCTCGTGGACCTGACGCGCGACGCGGGTTGGCGGGGCGTTCGTAGAACTCGGCAACATTCCAGAGCCGGCCCGGCATCAGGTGATGCCGAAACCGACCGGCATCCGTTCCTGGTTCTCGCCTACGCAGCGTGCGCCGCTGAAGGGCGGCGCCCCGCTCCTGAACATGCCCTCACGCGTGAGCCAGCCGTCAACGAGCTTCGAATCCAGACAGGCGCTGAGGAATTGAGGGGAGCGATGCTCTGGTTGGCCGGCGGCCTTCGCGACGACGGGGCCTGGAACGACGATCAGGTCCGCAGGCCCGAGGCCTGCGGTCTGTGCAGCAGTGCTGGCAAGTCCGGAAGTGGGTGCCGAGGGCTGATGTGCCGTGCCTGCTAGTATTGATCTTGAGCTGATCGGTGGAAGTCGCGCCGGTTGGTGATGCGTTGGTGGTCCAAGGAAAGACGTCCCGTTTCCTGCGGGGAGATGCAGGTGCAAGGCCTGCCCGGCGCTCTATGAAGGCCCTGTCCCGTGGTGCGCGGGGCGGGGTTTTCGCGTCTGGAGCGTGATCCGGCCCGCTGCTCTCGACCGCGGACATGATCTGCTTCGCGCTCAACAAAAGCGTGGCGCGTCCTCGGCAACCGCAGGTGCCACTGCCCAGCTGCCCTGAGATCCGAACAACGGCTTGCACCTCAGGACCGCTGCAGTTGGTCGAGCATGCGGTGCGCCAGGAGAAGATGGCGGTGACCCGGCTCCAGTACACGCTGCGCGTCGTCAATGATCTGCGCCAGCTCTCGCTGCGCCTGCTCGCTGTGCCCGGTGCTCATCAGTCCTTGAGCTCGTTGCAGGCGGGTGTGGAGGGCATGGGGGTGGTCGTGCCCGAGAATCCTGCTGCGCTCTGCCACCAACTGCGTGAACACCGCGGTCGCCTCGCGGGCCCGTCCCGCCCGGGCGGCGAAGTCCGCCTGGGTACTGCGTATGGCAAGCAGGTGAGGGTCACCCGGCCCGAGCGTTCGCATGGCATCTTCCATGAGCTGCCGCAATTGGTGCTCGGCCTCTGCGAGGTCTCCGTTCATACCGGAGAACCAGATAAGGCTGCGCCGACCGGCGAGAACTTGAGGGTTGTCGGGGCCCTCCAGCCGCGTCCGATCCCCCAGGAGAACCGTGAGCTGCTGAACAGCGGATTGCGTATCCCCAGCTTCCCCGGTGAAGTAGGCCTGCTGGTGCCGGGCGGCGAGCGTGTCCGTGTGCTCGGGGCCCAGCGCCGCGGTCGTTGCGGCGACCAGGTCCCCGAACGCACTCGCGGCTGCCTGCACGTCCCCGGCTTCCCCGGTGAAGAACGCCCACTGGTGAAGGCAAGCCAGCGTGTCAGGGTGACGCGGGCCCAGCTGGGCCCGCCTGCGCCGCACGATGCCTTCCAGGCTCCTGGCCGCCTCGCGTGGCCGGCCACGGTCACCGACCGCTATCGCCAGCAGGTAATCCGCCCCCGACACACCTCCCGCCCGAGCCCGCTCCAGGGCCGCGGTCGCCCGCGCCAGCTGATTTGCCTGATGGGCGAGAAGCCCCATGTCATACGCATCCGCCGCCCCTGCACGCGATAAGAGCGCCTCCCACAGATGGTCCGGCACCGGAGCCAGCCGCGGGGCATTCAGCAGGTAGTCGAAGGCGATGTAGCCCTGGCTGTAGTTCCCGATCAGGAGTCCGCTGGTGGCGTATGCGGCCTTGCACGCCCATTGCATCGCCTCGGAAAAGGGCTCGGGCTGCAGGTCTGGCCCGCCACGTTCGGCGAGATAGGGCAGATGAAAGTCCTGGAGCCACTGCCTGCTCGCCGGTCGCCGTAACCCCGACCTGCGGCAGTCGACCGCCGCCGCCACGATCGCCGCGCCCCGGGGATTGGCTCCAGGGGCCCAGGCGTTCTCCCACGCTGTCAACAACTCCGGCCCTGCCGCGAGGACTTCCGCGAGCCCGAACCTGTCACAACTGCCCAGAGCCAGTTGGACCCGTGGATCTCGGTGTGCGTCAGCACGATCCTGTTCTGCCGCAGACCAGCGCCGTTCCAACCGGACCTGCACAGCCATGTGGAGCACCTCGCGCTGCACCCGCCAAGCATCCCGGTCCGACCCCGTCAGCCGGCTTTCTTCCCGGGCGTCGTAGCGGCGGAACTCCTGCGACCGCATCGTCGCCAGGACCACGACCCGCCCGGGCGGGCCTCGCAGCAGTCCGGCCACCGCGGACGCGGTCAACCCGTCAGCACCCAAATAGTTCTCGAGATCATCCAGCCACAGAACTGCGCGGCGACGTCGCCTGGCGACCTTGACGGCATGCGCGAGCGCCGGCCTGGCCAGGGGGCGCACAAACGCATGACGAGGGAAACACGAGCGCGCGACCTCATACGCGAGGCGGGTCTTGCCCGCGGTCGACTCACCCACGATGAGGACGAAACCGCTCTCCAGCACGGCCTGCCGCAGCTCAGGCTCGGCATCACGCTCGACATAGGGCGGCGCCGGCTGGTGATCAGGGTGCCCGTCAGCGGGGTGAACACCGGCCAGCTCAGGACGGTCCACCTGATCGAGACGGGGAATACCGCCCGACGAAGTGCGTAGGAGAGCCGCCTCGTGCGGCTCGCTACGCTGCGGCCGCACACGGTCGGTGACAAGGGTGTAGACAGCCGTGACGGCTGCTCCGATACCGGTGGCCAGCGGACCGGACGCCCACATCGCGGACAGCGCCACGGCGGCCCCACCAGCCCCCACCGCCGTCAGGTACCTCAGCCAATCCCGAGACCGCTCGCCATCCTGCCGGAGATACGCTGACACGCTGCCCCCCTGCGTGACGTGGTCTTCCATTCTCGTCACCACGCCGCTCCTGTCGAGGGAACCGCCCGCACACAGCAACACCGAGATGCCGGGCCCACCAGCACCCGAATCGGGTGACGCTGCCCCGATTTGGGGAACTGAGCAATCCTTGACGCGCACGTGGCCGAGCCGGGCCTGGCAGTGGTGGAGATTGCCGCCGCCGACGACGCGACCGTCTTCACCCTCCAGATGTGAGCGAACCGGTGTGCTGACGGCCGCCCGGCGGATCCGTACGAGCCTCAGGACATGCTGCCCCGGCACACCGTCCCCGGGGCCGGGGTGCGGCCCGTGCGGAGGTAGTGGTCGACCGCCTCCGTGACGCAGCGGTTCTGCGGGTATGTGCCATGGCCCTCCTCCTCGGCCGTCAGGAGGACGCCGACGCCGTCGCCCAGGGCGCGGGCCATGTGGCGGGCGCCGGGGTAGGGGGTGTTCGGGTCGCCGGTGCCGCCGACCACCAGGACGGGGGCAGCGCCGTCGGCGTTCACCTGGAGCGTGGCGCGCTCGCCGTCGAACGGCCAGTCGTAGCAGAGGTAGACGCCGGTGGACCAGGCCGCGCCGAAGACGGGTGAGGCGGCTTTGATGCGGGCCTCGTCCCGGTCGAGGCGTTCGAAGCCGGGGCGCAGGCTGGAGTCCGCGCAGGTGATCGCGGTCAGGGCGGCGCGGCTGCTGTCGCGCGGGGTCGCCGTGCGGTCGGCGGAGCCGATGTCGTCCGCGCCGTTGCTCAGCGGACGGCCGTCGTTGTGGTCGATCAGCGCGGTGAGGGCCTTGGCGAGCGGAGCCCAGCCGTCCGTGCCGAGGTCGAGATGGTCGCTGACGGCGAACGCGAAGTCGTCGGCGTCGAGGTTCCTTCCGGCGCCGGCCGGGGCGGGCTTCTTCTCCAGGCGGTCGGCCAGGCGTGCCATGCGCCGCGCGGCCTCCTCGGGCCCGGCGCCGGTCGGGCAGTGGCGGATACGGGCCGCGCAGTGCGCGGCGAACCGGTCGAACGCCGCCTGGACCGCCTTGACCTGCGACACCTGCTCCTCGTCGAGGTCCTCGGTCGGATCGACGGACGCTTCGAGGACGAGCCGTCCGACGTGCGACGGGTACAGGTGGGCGTAGACCGCGCCGAGCGCCGTTCCGTACGAGACGCCGAAGTAGTGCAGCCGCTCGTCGCCGAGGAGGTAGCGCATCAGGTCGAGGTCGCGCGCGGTGTGCGAGGTGCCGATGTACGGGAGGAGCGCCTCGGAGTGCTCGGCGCAGGCGTCGGCCCCGTCGTAGCCGGTGTCGTCCGCGGTCTTCCCGCATCGCACGGGGATGGTCGCGCCGACGCCGCGCGGGTCGAAGGAGACCAGGTCGTAGCGGTCGAGGAGCGGCTCGTACTGGTTGAGGCGTTCGGGCAGTCCGCTCACGCCGGACACGCCGGGGCCGCCGAAGTTGAGGACGAGCGAGCCGATGCGCCGGGCGTTCGGGCCGGTGGCCTTGCGGCGGATCAGGGCGACGTCGATCGTCCTGCCGTCCGGTTTCCGGTAGTCGAGGGGGGCCTTCATGGTGGCGCAGTCGTAGCCCGTGCGCGCGGTGGGCGGCGAGGTGCAGTTGGACCAGTGGAGGTGCTGGCCGGTGGTGAGCGCGGTGGGCAGACCGGCGGGCGGGTTGTTCGCGGTGAACTCCGTACGCGGCTCCGCACTCCGGCCGCGCGCGTCGTGCTGGAGCCAGGCGCTGACGGCCCCGATCGCGACGAGGACGACCACCGCGATGATGCGCGCGCCGACCGAGAGGCCCGATCTATGGCTTCGTATCGGATGTGCGTCACTCATCGAAATCCCCGCGCTCCCGCCCCTGGACGCCCGCCCCGTGCCCGCATGGCCGTAACCGTGATCGTCCGATCGTCGAATGCGTGCAGGATACAAACCGCCTCCGACAGCACGGCCGGACGCCCGGCGTGCGATGTCCGGGGCGGCGGGCTCGTCACGGCCGGTCAGCCGGTGGCGGACGGGGACACGGCTCGACCACCGGTGTGCGGGCGCCGTCCAGGCCCGACAACCGGCGGACAGGTGCCGGCCCCGGCGCGCTGGGATCACCGCGCGAGCGCTGACGAGTGGTGGAGCGGTCCTGCGAGTGGCGTTGCGTTCGGCGGCCAAATGGTGCAGAGCCGGACCCCCCGAATCCGCGCCGAGATCAAGTGCCACTTCGATCTGTTCAGTTCGGAGTTTGCCGATGAGGACGGTGTGCTGACGTTGCCTCATGCGGCGTTGCTCGCTCGTACGCGTCGCTGACGCCAGTCTGCTGCTGTCACGCGGCGGTCAGATGGGAGCCCGAGCCGACAGGGCGTGCCTTGTGGAGGTGGGCGGCCTGGATGAGGTCGCGATAGTCGGTCCAGGCAAAAGACTTACGTCCGTCTGGGCGGTCATCGGGTAGTCGGGCCGGGACCCGTTCAGCGCCGAGTACGCCTCCGCGCAGTGTCAGGCGAACGCCTCGTTGGAATGCTCCAGCACGGCAGCCTCACCAGGGTCTGGAGCAGCGCGGCCGTCCGGAGATGCGCCGAGTCGTAGATGTCGCGCTCCAGAGCCCGGGCGCCGCCCCGGGCGGCAGCCGCGTAGAGCGGGCCGTAGTCGTCGACTTGCGGATCACCGGGCAGCAACTGCCCGGCTGGCTGATCACCCGGACCGACCCGGCCAGGTGCGAAGGGGCGAGCGGCAAAAGGAGCTTGAGGTTCCCTCATTTCTCCGTGACAAAGCCCACCGCACACCATCCATGATCATAGTGGAACAAAACATCCACTCGGTGATGTGTGCATACCAGCCAGACAGTAGCTTTACGACTTCTTCATCGCTCTCTGACCATCTGACCAAGGGTCGAATGCACACCATGCACATACCACCGCCCGTTCCGGGGGAACGGGTCACTTCGCGCGCGCTCAGACGCCTGGCCCGCACCACGGCCTTGCTCGCCCTCTCCCTGACTCTGCTGAGCGGGGCGGTCCTGACAACGCCCCGGCCGGCCGTCGCGGCAACCCCCGCCGTGAACGGCCCGGCCGGGAAACTCTCCGCACCCGACGTTCCGTCCGCCCTCGCTGAGGCGAAACGTTCCGGCAAGCGGGTGGAGGCGCTGTCCGAGCGCACCGAGACGTCCACCACCTGGGTCGACCAAGACGGCTCCCTGACGACTGAACTCACTGCCGGCCCCGTACGGTTCGACCGGAACGGCAGCTGGGTCACCGTCGACACCGATCTCACCGAACGCCGTGACGGCACTGTGGCAGCCAAGGCACACCCCGCCTCGCTCACCCTCGCAGGCAAGGGCGGGACACCCGCCTCCTCCCTCAGCGCCGCCCGCAACGCAGGAGCGCGCGACCTCGTCACCCTCGGCGAGGGCGAGCAGCAGGTCACCCTCCAGTGGAAGGGCGGCCTGCCGCAGCCCGAACTGGACGGCAACCGCGCCACCTACCCCGATGCCGTCCCGGGCGCCGACGTCGTCGTGGAAGCCACCCGTACGGGATTCGAGCAGTACGTCGAGATCAAGCAGCGCCCGTCCACGAAGGACTACGGCTACACCCTTTCACTGCGTGCGGAAGGACTGCGCGCCGAGCAACAGCCGGACTCCAGCGTGCTGTTCACGGACCGCGAGACCGGCCAGGAGCGGGCCGTCATGCCCGCCCCGGTGATGTGGGACGCGACCGTCGACGAACGGTCCGGCGAGCACACCCACCGCGTGCCGGTGGCGATGCAGGTGAAGCAGCAGGGCTCCTCGATCGACCTCGTGGTCGCGCCGGACCCCGCGTTCCTGGCTGACCCCACGACGCGGTACCCGGTCACCGTCGACCCCTCGACCTCCGTCCTCAGCAACGTCTTCGACACGTACGTCCAGCAGGGCGAAGCCCGCGACTGGTCCACCGACACCGAGCTGGACTTCGGCAACCCGGGCACGAAGAACGCCAACGGCACCCCGCGCACCGCACGGTCCTTCATCACCTGGGGAACGGCCCCCCTCGCGGACGCCCTGGTGACAAACGCCGAGCTCAGTCTGTGGAACGTCCACTCGGGCGACACCGGCTGCAAGCCCCAGCCCTGGGCGGTCTGGTCGGCCGACAAGGCCTCGGTCTCCAGCCGCTGGACGTCCCAGCCCACCCTGCACACCCAGCACGCGACGTCCACCGAGACCAAGGGCAATCCGAAGTGCGGCGCAGGCGGCTGGATCAACGCCGATGTGACCTCACTCGTACAGACGTGGGCCTCCTCCAAAGCGCCACAGGCCGGCATGGGCCTGAGGGCCGCCGACGAGTCCGTCGTCGGGCAGTGGAAGCGGGTCAACTCCGCCAATGCCACCAGCAACCCGCCCAAGCTGACGGTCACTTACAACTTCCGCCCGCGCTCGGGCAACAACCGCCAGGCCGGCCCGCCCTTCGCCAAGGACGCCTCGGACACCTGGCAGGTCGACACCACGACGCCGACCCTGCGGGACACGTTCTCCGACAAGGACGGCGACCGCGTCACCGGCACCTTCGAGATCGTCGATGCGGCCACCGGCAAGCAGGTGGGAGACCACCTCGTCTCGCCGCGCGTCGACTCCGGACGCGCCGCAGCCGTGACCGTCCCTGACGGCACGCTCAAGGACGGTGCGACCTACCGGTTCCGCACCAGCCCCTACGACGGCACGCACTACAACCTTGCCTGGTCCGACTGGGCCACCTTCACGGTCGGCACCGGGCGCCGTCCCGGCAATCTGCCGGACATGCCGCAGGCACTGGAGTCCGGAGCCACACAGTCCCTCACCCCCCTGCTGTCCGGGCTGGTGTCCAGCCCCGAACAGGGCCGCGTGCGAGCCGAGTTCGTCCTGCGCGACGCCGACGGAAAGCAGCTCCCCGGGGTGAGCGTCCCGGAGACCTGGGTGGACAGCGGCCAGCGTGCCGCGGCACGCGTCCCCGAAGGCGCACTGCGCGCGGGCACGACGTACCTCTGGGCCATGCGTGCCTGCACCGACCGGGGCTGCTCGGCCTGGTCCTACGAGCAGGAGCTCACCGCCACCGACGCAGGCGACCCGAAGGCACCCGACACCACGTCCGTCACCCTCACGGGCCCCTCCCTCGACGACGCCACGGTGCCGGTCGGCACCAAGGCCTGTGCGGACGGCGGCTGCCCCGCCGTCACCGACGGCCGGCTGAAGCTGGACGCCGGCACCGGCGGCGAGCGGGCCGCCTGGCTCAAACCGGACCTCAGCAAGGTGCCGGAAGGTGCCCGGGTGACCCGGGCCCGGCTCGTGCTGACTCCGGCCGAATGCGGCACCGGCACCTGTGCGCAGCGGCCCGTCGAGATGTACCAGTTGCACGAACCCTGGGCCACCCCGCGCACCGGAACCGGCCTGCTGGAGGTGCTGGACGACGCCCCGTTCACCGAAGCCGCGCCCGCCGACACCCAGGACCTCACGCCACTGGTGCAGTCCTGGACCGACGAGCAGGCGGGCGACGGGTTCGCGGTACGGCTCCCCGCCACCGACACCGCGCCGGCCGTCTCCTATCACTCAAGCCGCAGCACGGACCAGGCCAAGCGGCCACAGCTCGTCATCACCTACGTGGCACCGACCGCGCCCGGAGCCCCGCAGGACCTGCGCGTGACCGCCGGTGACGGCGGGCTCCTGGCGACCTGGAACCCGCCGCTGGACCTGGGTTCGTCGACGGACGGCGCGGAGTACACCGTCGTCGTCACGAAGACCGACGGCAGCGAGGTCACCAGGGCCACCACCCGCGACGCGCACATCGCCGTGGACGGACTGAAGAACGGCACCGCCCATCGGGTGACCGTGACGGCACGTACCCCCTACGGCACCGGTCCCGGCACGGCGTCGCAAGCGCTCACCCCCGTGGCCGTTCCGGGGGGCGCGGCCACCTACCGGGAGATCGTGCAGCAGTACGCCGATGCCCGCAGCGCCATCCTCACCGACAAGCACCCGACCGCCGCGGCGGCCCTCGCCGCGAGCTCGCACGGGGCCGCGTTCCAGGACCTGCTCGGCGCCCAGGCCGCGGACCTCGCGGAGGTCAGGAACGTACTGGCCCAGCGCGGTCAGCACTACACCCAGATGACCACGAAGCTGTCCGACGTCCTGGTCGGAGTCGACGACAACGGCACGGTGTTCCTGCGCGCGATCCTCGAGGACTCGGCCGTACTGACGGACGGGAACCCGACGGAACCGGGCGACCCGGGCGGTGAACCCGAGGAAGGACGGCGGGAGCAGCGCTTCACCTTCAGCACCAACAGCGGCGCCCCGATCCTCCACGTCGAGGCGGACGCCCCCGCGATGGAAACCGTGCTCTCGGCGTCGGCTTCGGCCGCCAACACTCTGGAGACCACCGACGACTCGCTGGGCCCCATCAGCGAGGTGCCCGACGAGCCGATCGCGCTCGACGCCAACGGCCTGCCGATCGAGGAACCCACTCCGGCCCTTCAGAAACCGGCACTGCGCGTCAAGCGCGCCGCCGCGCAGGTGTCCGGCTCCGGAACGCTCAAGTGGGCCTCCCGGAACGTCAATACGCGCTGGGAATACGGCCAGGACTGCACCAACTTCGTGTCGAAGGCGCTGTACTACGGCGGCAACATGAAGACCCGCTCCGGCGGGCGCAAGCACGACCGCGCCTGGTGGCAGCAGTACTACCTCTTTGGCAGCATCAAGAACAAGAGCTACACCTGGGCCGCCGCCGAGAACTTCCGCCGGCACATGATCCGCTACCGCGGGGCCAAGCACGTCACGGCCCTCTCCGCCAAGCCGGGAGATCTCGTGCTCTTCAAGTGGAAGAAGGAACGGGGCTACAACCACGTGGCCATCGTCGAGCGCCAGCGGCACGGGCTCCAGCTGATCCAGCACGGCAGCTCGAACAGGACCAGCCTCGCGGCTGCCATCCTGCGGTACCGCGGCAAGCCCAACTACATCGAGCGGGTCATCATCCTCCACCCGAAGGCGAGGTCCTGACCATGACACGGAAGACAACCCTCACCCGCTTCGCACTGGCCGCCGCCGCCACGGGCGGACTCCTGACGGGCTGCACGTCGGACGACGAGTCCCTGACGTATCAGACGGACTACAGCAATCACCGACCGCTGCGGGTCGTCGGCTACCCCTCCACGGGGAGTCTTGAGACGGTGCAGAAGGCCGTGTGGCGGCTCGCCGACGGCGACGTCGACGGACTGGCCGCGCTCGCCGTCGACGACACGCACGCCGATGCCACGGCCCGCAACTGGGTCAAGGCCTTCGGCACCGCCGCCAAGGGAGACGTGGCAGCGGACTTCTACGACGAGGGTTCCGTACGGCAGGTCGTGGTCCTCTACTTCGCCAAGAGCGGCCAGATCAAGGAGATCGAGGCCCGCATAGGAGAGGAGGACGACTCCTGGGGACTCACCCTCGCCGAGCCCGACCCGGCCGAGGCGACGGCCAAGCCCACATGGGCCCCGCCGAAGCCGGGCCACTCCGGGTCCCGCACCTCCGGCACCCCGTCCGGGAACTAGCGGTCACCTGCCCCGCAGCGCCCCACGAGGCCCGCACTCCGAACAATCGGGGTGCGGGCCTCCGCACTCATGGACAGCCCGGAAACCTCTTGTCATTCCGACCGGGGCAGCGGCTCTCTTCCTGTGCCGAGCAGGGCAGTTCGGGACCGAGAAGGAGATGGGCAGGTGGCCTCGTCGCGGCCGCCTCCGGCGCGTAGTGCCGGGCATGAAGCAGATCAGCGAAGCGCACGCAATGAGCAGGTCTCTGACCACGCGGCAGCGCAGGAGGTCTGCGTTGCGGCGGGCACTGGCCGAGGTGTCGCTGCCGCGGGCTGCCGCCAGCCGGCTGGTCCTGGCCGTCGATTGTCAACTGCCGGGCAGCGACGGTGGCCGTGCCGTCCCCGGGCGCCAGACCTGCGTGTACCGCGCGAGCTGCTGGACCAGTTGCGTGCGGGTGTGGCGCACAGTGTCCCGGTGCGGGCCAGCTGGGAAGGTGCCGGTGGTGTCGTCGGCGTACAGCTTCGGCAGCTTGAGCTGGCCGTCCGCGTCCGTGGTCAGGGCGGTGAGGGTGCGTACGGTCTTGCCATCTGCGTCCTTGAAGTAGGGACCCTTGTCGTTCTCGGTGGCGTCGTCGGCGGACTTGACGAGGGTCGGTCGCGGTGACCTTGCCCGCTGCGGCGAGCTCGGCCGCGCGGTGGTTGACGACGGCGGATACATAGGGGCGGCCCTCGGCGTCCAGCGGCGTGCCGCTGAGCGCGAGGGCGCCCGCGCAGGGCTCGATCGTCTCCGGCTGGTGGCCGCGGTCGGCGAGCCACGCCGCGCAGTCCGGCACCGTGCCCGCGCCGCCGTCCGGTTGGCCTCACCCCGGACGGCGGCGCGCTGAACATGGCGGCCCCGACCGAGACGCTAGGGGGTGGTTGTGCCGTCGAGCCGCCATCTCCCCTGAGGGAGTGACAATTGACGTCAAGAGTGGTGAAGTTTGGGCGGAAAGTGGTGACTTGTTGATACGCTGTTGGTGAGTAGGGGAGGTTGAGGCGATGACGCAGACACCTGGAAGTGAGCAAGGCCGGGCCGTCAGGAATGTCACCGAGGCCCGCGAGGAGCTGCATGCCCTGGTGAAACTGACCGAGGGCTCGGGCGGCCGGTCTACGTTGATCGACAACCGTGGCGTACGTGCCCTGCTGGCACCACTCGACCGGTTCCCCGCGGCTCGGCACCCGGACACCAACGGGCTGCCCACGCACCCCCTCGGTTCGGCGCAGAAGGACCTCGGTGACCTCGTAGCGCTGGCTGCGCAGGGGCAGCCTCAGGTACTGAAGCGCTACAAGACCCCGGTTGCGGTCCTGTTGCCTGTCGACGGACCGATCAGCGGCCCCCTGACCGACCCCGCCGCGCAGGACGTAGCAATCGCAGGAGGTGCGGTGAACAGCCAGCCCACTCCCAGCCGTGAGCACGGACGCCGGCTCGCCACCCTCGGCGACGCCATCGGCGAGGTCCTCTCCTCCGGACCTGCCCCCGGCCTTTCCTTCGGCCTGGCAGGCCTGGACGAAGCAACCGGAGGCCTGCAGCCGGGCCGTCTGGTCCTGGTCGCGGCCGAACCGCAGGTGGGCGGCAGCCTGATCGGTCTCGCGGCGGCCCGGCACACCGCACTCGTCGCCAACGGCCGCGTCCTGTACGCGGCATCCGGCCCCAACAGCGCCGACATCACCCGCCGCATCATCGCCGCGGAAGCCGACGGCGACTACGCCCGCCTCAAGACCGGCGTCCTCACCCCGCACGAGCAGGACGTCGCCGAACGGCTCCGCCACGCCCCGCTGCTCATCGACGACGGCAGCGACCTGACCGCGCAGGCCATCGCCGACACGGCGCCGCTCGCCGACGACCTGGCACTCGTGGTCGTCGACCGGCTGCAGCGGGCCCGTAACCCGCGCCTTCCGCTGTCCGGCGAACACCTCCCGGCCGCCAGCCAAGTCCTGCGCGAACTGGCACGCACCCAGCACGTACCGGTCCTCGCGGTCCTGGACACCGACGACCCGGCCATCGTGAACCTGCTGGACGCCGACGTCATCCTCACCCTCACCACAGCCCCCGGCCAACAGGTGACGACCGTGACGGTCGCGGAACGCGATCTGGGAATCATCGGCAGCACGAGCCTGCGCCCCGACCTCGCCCACGCCCGCTTCCTCGACACCCACGCCGTCCGCGCTGCTCCCGCGACCGGCGCTCCCGCTCCCGCTGACGCTGCCCCGGACACGGTGGGCAGCGCCGCCGACCGTGAACTGGCCGACGCCTCCCTGCCGTTCACCTCCGGTGCCGTCAAAGGGCTGCCCGCGGAGGCGACCCGCCTGCTCGCGGCCCTGCGCACCGCACTCGCAGGCGGCCACGCGAAGGACCTCGACGAACTCCACGCCCCGCTGCAGGCCATGGCCGACGCCGGCCTGCAGACGCCCGACAGCGCCGAGGGCCACCGCCTCGCCGCCGCACTGCACACCTACAACACCGCCGCCTCCGCCCCCATCACCGCGCAGCCCGACACCACGACCGTCCAGTCCGGCCCGGACAGCGCGCATGTCCCGGGCGACGCCGACGAAGAGGCCACAAGGGACGACGAGGACGCACTGGTGCCGGGCGATGAGGAGGACGAGCCCGAGGGCGCGGTCTTCCCCGCCTTGAGGATCCTCAAGGAAGCGGTCGGCCGTTCGAAGATGCACCCGATCCCGGTCATCCGTACCGAGGAACGGGACAACGGTCCGTGGCCGCTGATCAGCGAGGACATGGCCGGCGAGCCCAGCTGGGTCCACCCCGACGTCACCAGCACGCGGGTCGCGCACATCCGGGAGAACGGGAGGCGCGTGCGGCGGGACCAGCTCGATGTACCCGCGTCCTTCGGTGAGGGCGTGATGTGCCTCATCGACCGCAACGGCAGCTACCCCTCCGCCTGCTCGGCCGTCCCGCTCGCCCCGAACAAGCTCCTGCACACCGGCCCCCTCGACACGTTCGACAAGACCCAGGCCGGTATCTACCTCATCGACATCCCGGAGTGGAACCACCCGGGCATGCCCCACCCCCTCGGGCGGCTCATCGACCGGCCCGACGAGGGCCGTGTGTGGGTCACCACCCCGCACATCAAGCAGCTCGAACGGCTCGTCCGGGAAGGCCACCTCACTGCTCCCGTGACCATCCGCGACTCGTGGACCGGGAAGGCGAACGAGTCCCTCTTCAAGCCCTTCTACGCAGCCGCCCGCGAAGCCCGCACCGAGCTCATCCAGGTGGGCGGCGAACCGTACAAGAACTACAAGACCCGGCTGTCCATCGCACTGCGCCTGCTGTGGCCCAAGCGCCCCGAGTCGCGGTCACCGTTCTGGCGGCCGGACTGGCGCATGAGCATGGTCGCCGAAGCATCCGTCCGCCACTGGACCGTCGCCTTCAAGGCCGTCCAGGAAGGCCACACCCTCATCGCCCTGCGCAACGTCGACGCCGCCATCTTCTGGACCCCAAAGGACACCCCGCCCGGCACGTACCGGATCGGCACCGGGTTCGGCGAAGTGAAGGCCAAGTTCATCCCTCGTGGCGAGTTCATCCCCGAAGGTGACGACTGATGGCCGGACCCACAGGCCGCGGAGACTCACTCGGCGCAGCCCTGGGCGACCTCCTGCGCACCCAGGTCACCCCGCGCCACCGGCTGTCCTCCTACAGCGCCAAGCACTGGCACGCCCAGCTCAGCCAGCTCACCGGAACCCACCGCGGCTACCAGGCCCTGGAAAGCGCCGGCCTCGACGTCCGACCCGGCACCCTCCTCAAGTGGCTGTCCGACCCCGAGTACAACATCCGCCGAAGCTACCGCGACCTCATCCACACCGCGTACGAGAACGTCGCCATCGTCCCCGCCGAACCCATCCCCGACCTCGTCAAGGACGGCCAGTTCGAGATCAGCGGCAAGGTCAAAACCGGCAGCGACGAACGCGAACGCGGCACCCGCCGCGCCGCACCCCTGCGCATCGACGGACGCCGCGGCGACTGGAGCGACATCGAGACGCTGTGGCTGGCCGGCGACCTTCGCGACGACGACTTCGAGGACCACTTCATCGACGACGTCATCGTCGCCGACATCGGCGAAGGCACCGACGGCTGGGAGTTCGGCGGAAGCTCGTACTCGGTGGAGCTCAGGTAGCAGCAGTGTCCGGTAAGGACGCCCGATGACCGGCGGCCCAGCACACGCCACAACCTCGGCTCCTCACCCCGCGGCGCAGTCGCGTGCAAGGGGCTCCGGCGGCCCGCCGATAGGCGACGTGGCCGCCGAGCGCACCGCTCACAGCGACTGCCGTCAGCCCGCCCAGCGACCACAGTCTGCCTTTCGCCGAGTGGCTGCGGAGCCGGGCCGTCAAGGACGCGGTGTAGCAGGCCAGCGCAGCCACGTTCGAGACCGCGTGGACCAGACCGACCCGAGCCCGTTCGGGCGGCAAATCTGCCCAGTTGGCCCAGCCAGCGATTGCTGCCGGGGCGACTTCGGCCAAACCGACAGCCGTGAGGGTGGTGGGCACGCGCCGGCCAGACGGCACGATGTCCAGTACGGCTGCCGACAGCCAGCAACCGATCGGGACGTGTACCAGAACGGGTGCACAGGGCGGCCCAGCAGCCTGCCGCGCAGAAAATCGCGCGCCGTACCCAGCGGGAGTGAGCGGATCCCTCCCCGGAGAAATCTGCGCCGGGTCTGCGCCCTCCCAGCGTTCGATACGTTCCAGCGCCGTCAGCCACCATGCCGACGGGGTGGCCAGGGCCGGAGACTTCTCATTCGGCACAGGAGTGGGGACGTTCGTGTTCATGCACAACACGTACATCGCGTCGCCATTCACCGTGGCCCCGTCTGCACTCGGGTGGCCTCAGGCTCTCCACGTGGCTGGACGGGCTATCCGCCGGGATCTGCCAGGTCCCGGTCGGCGGGCAGCGCACGCTCCTGCCCAGGCCGGGCAGGAGCCGCGGGCAATGGGGCCAGATCGACGAGGTGAAGCGGTCCCAGGCGCGGTGGCGGGCCAGCAGTTCGGTGACGCGTTCCAGCACAACCCGAGGTCTGCCCTGCCAACGGTGCGGAATGCCGATCACCGGCCAGCCCGGCTACGACTGTGAGTTCACCCGGCCCGAGGACGGTTGGCAACTGCCCCACCTGCGGCAACGACCTGCGCCAGAGGTACCCGGCCCTCTTCGGTCGAGGCCCGTGCCGCAACCAGCCCGGCCCGCTGTCCAGGTGGTCGTCCCGTGGCTGTGCCAGCCGTTGCGAGGACGGCGCCCGAGTCCCCGGACTTCCTGCAACGCAACGAGGCTCGACTGGCTGCTGGCTGCTGGCGGTGCACCGGTTCCTGGCAGGACTGTTGTTGGTTGTAGTGAAAGCGGGGTACTCAGGGGCCAGGTCGGCCAGGTGGCCTTCCCTGTTAGGGACTGGCTCGGCTTAGGTTTCCCTGGTTCGGCCACTTGTGCTGGGGAAACCGTCCAACTGCGGCGCTCGGTCCGCCGGTGCCTGACCCGCTGCAGGGAGAAAGGTGGAAGCGAATGGGCTGTCGACGTCCGAACCTCGGCAGACTCTGCGCCGGAGCCCTGTGAGTAGGGTGAGGCAGACCGAGCTGCGCAGGCGATGCGCTGGTGTTGAGGCCACGCGTACTGGAGTGGCGCCTTAGCCGCTGGAAGATCTCTTGCACCCTTGCCGACGCGGCTTTGGGCCCGATGCATGCCGAGGGCATCGGCGTGACGATCGAGCGTGATCACCAGCCTGTGACTGTGGGCGGCGCGGACAAGCGGCTCCCCCGCTGGATGAGAAGCAGTACGGCCAGGGCGATGGTCCGTACCTGCGGTCCGCGCGCACCGGCAAGGAGGGCGTTGTCGGCGGCATGCTCGGTGAGACCCGCTGGGGCGACTATCCCGCTTGCGCGGCAGCCTGCGGGATCCGTTCCTTGGCCGGAGACGGCTCTGAGCGGCCGGGTGTCAGTGCGCACTCGCTGGACTGGCTGTCGGGGAGGGCTGAGTCAGGTGCCCCGGTTTGTCGTGGCCTGAGCGGGATATGCGTGGGAAACATCGGGGGCCGAACCGGAGGAGGACAGGTCATGGGACACGGTGGAGATGTCATTGCGGAGCTGGCCACGGATCACCGGGAGGTCGAGGAACTCTTCGGGCAGATCGAGGGGTTGGCGCCGGGGGACAAGCAGCGCAAGGTGTACGCGGAGCAGGCCGTGATCGAGCTGGTGCGGCATTCGGTTGCGGAGGAGGCCTATCTGTATCCGGCCGTGAGGGAGTTTTTGCCGGACGGCGACAAGGTCGCCGACAAGGAGCTCGAGGACCATGCCGAGGCCGAGCGGACGATGAAGGAGCTCGAGAGCCTCGACGCGGATGAACCGGGGTTCGACCGCCTGATCGGCGAGCTGATGACCGGGATCCGCTCGCACATCCGCGACGAGGAGGACAACCTGTTCCCCAGGCTGCGGCAGACGGCATCTGAGGATGCGCTGATGAAGCTGGGCGACAAGGTCCGTCGGGCCAAGAAGACCGCCCCGACCCGGCCGCATCCGTCCGCTCCGGACACCCCGCTGGCCAACAAACTGCTGGCTCCCGGCGCAGGCATGGTCGATCGTCTCCGGGACGCACTCACCGGGCGCGGCAAGAGCTGACGGGGTGCCGTCAGCTGACGGGCGACGGTCTCAGCGCTCCGAAGATTTCTCGACCCGCCCGGCATTCCTCGGGGCAGGTCGGCCTTTGGCCCGCCCCGAGGAATGCATTGGCACGGGTTTTCCCGGGCCGGGTGGGGTGGATGGAGGATGTGGCGCGCAGTCGGGGAGGCGGTGTTTGCGGTCATGGCTGAGGGGCACACGGGAATTCGTGCTTCGGACCGAAGGCGCACGCCCTGCGGGGATCCTGTTCTCCCTGCCTGCTGCGGTTTCCTTCGGCGGGCCGGGCAGATCTTCCGCGCGGCGAACCCCTGACAGACACGGTTCAGGCCGCGCTCGGTATCTGGCTCCGGGCCCCGTCCTGAACCAGGCGTTCAGGAGCGATTGCCCATGCTCACTGATATGACCCCAGACCCTTCGCAGGTCGACGGCACCTCCGTCTCCCTTTCCGCCGGGGCCGCACGCCGCATCCATGACGATTCCCCCCAGACCACCACGCTCTTCGAGCGACTGGTGGAACTGGGCGAGGGGCCGGAACGGGATGCCGTGCGCGGCGAGCTGGTAAAGGCCTGGCTGCCCATGGCACACCGCATCGCCGGCCGTTTCCGTGATCGCGGCGAAGCCATGGAAGACCTGCGCCAGGTAGCAGCACTCGGGCTGGTCAAGGCCGTCGACCGCTTCGAGCCCAGCCGGGGGGCCTTCGAGAGTTACGCCGTGCCGACCATCACCGGCGAGGTGAAACGGCACTTCCGGGACCGGACGTGGGCCCTGCGGGTGCCCCGCCGGGTGCAGGAGCTGCGCAACCAGGTCCGTCTGGCACGCCGCGAGCTCACCCAACGCCCCGGCAGCCCCCAACCCACCCCCGCCGACATCGCCGCCCACACCGGACTCACCGAGGACGAGGTCGCCACGGGCCTGGAAGCGCTGGAGAGCTACAGCACCGTCTCACTGGACGCCGCACTGGCCACCTACGACGACGCATACAGCCTCGCCGACATCCTGGGCGTCACCGACCCTTCCTACGACGTCATTGTCGACCGCGAGGCGGCCAGGAAGGCGTTGCGTCGGCTCCCGGAGCGGGAGCGGACCGTCCTCTACATGCGCTTCTTCCAGGACATGACACAAAGCCGCATAGCCGACCAGCTCGGGTACTCCCAGATGCACATATCCCGGCTCATCACCCGCAGCTGCGCCTATGTACGCAGTGAGGTGCTGGGGGAGTGCGAGTGCCCCACCCGCTCCAGCAGCGCCTCCGCGGCGTGACGGACGGCCCAGCCGGACTCGAACGCCGACCGGCCGCTGCACTTCCCAAGCCCGCAGCCATCGGAACGGCCAGTGCGGCCAGTTTCCAGTGCGACGCCGGCGAACCGTCTGCCAGTGCCGCCCTGCTTTGGGTCGCGTGAGGGTGAGAGCTGTTTTGTACCAATCATTGCCGTGGGGCTCGCGGGAGGGCGAAGGCGGAGCAGATTGGGAGTCGCGGATGCCTGAGCCCGGTCATCCAAGCAGCGTGGAGAACAGGGAGATCAGTTCGTCGGTGAGGCGGCCGCCGCAGGGATGGCGCGCGCGGCGGCCGCGTGAGAACGGCGTGGCTCCCCCCTCCACGCGCCGTTCTCCCTCCGGCCGTCCTCACCGGCCTTCCCGGGGGCGCGCGGGAGAGTCGTCCCGGGCTCCAACCGGCTGGTGAGGACGGCCGGAGGGTGGAACCGGGCAGTCGGTGGTCCGGTTCCAGCCCGCCTCGGCGGTGCCCGGCCGGTGCGGGCGAGGTATACCGAGCGTCGGCGCGGACACGGAGGTTGGTCCCAACTCCCTTGTGCAAGAAATGGGTAGAACGCGCGGTCCAGTGATCTGAAGCGAACAGATCCAGCCGCTCACGGCAGCCGCACGCCTGCAGGGGTGTCGGCCGTCATGAGTTCCGGGGTGATGCGGGTGTGTTCAGTTGGTGGTGAGCATGCCTGTCCGGAGTTTGGTGAGGGTGCGGTTGAGGAGGCGGGAGACGTGCATCTGGGAGAGGCCGAGGTGTTCGCCGATCTGGGCCTGGGTGAGTTCGTCGACGAAGCGCATGTGGATGATGCGTCGTTCGCGGTCGTCGAGTTCGGCGATCAGGGGGGCGAGGGCGTTGAAGTCCTCGATGAGTTCGAGGGCCTGGTCGTCGGTGCCGATGAAGTCGGCGAGCGCAGCCTCACCGTCTTCGCTGGAGTTGATGGCGGCGTCGAGGGAGGAGGAGGTGTAGCCGTTGGAGGCCTTGCGGGCCTCGATGACCTCTTCCTCGGACAGAGACATCAGTTCGGACAGTTCCCGCGTGGTGGGGGTGCGGCCGAGTCGGCTGCGGAGTTCCTCGGTGGCCTTGGCGAGCGCCACGCGTGCTTCCTGCAGACGGCGCGGGACGTGGACGGCCCACGTGGTGTCGCGGAAGAAGCGCTTGATCTCGCCGACGATGTAGGGAACGGCGAAGGAGGTGAACTCGACTTCGCGGGTGAGTTCGAAGCGGTCGATGGCCTTGATGAGGCCGATCGTGCCGACCTGGACGATGTCCTCCATCTCGTCGTGGCCGCGGCTGCGGAAACGCGAGGCCGCGAACTGGACGAGGGTGATGTTCATTTCGATGAGGGTGTTGCGTGCGTACTGGTACTCGGGCGTGCCCTCTTCCAGGACGGCGAGTTGGTCGAAGAACAGCCTGGACAGCTCGCGGGCGTCCTTCGGAGTGACCTGCGACGGGTCACTGATCTCCGGCAGCAGGACGGTCTGCGCCCCGGTCGTCTCGGTCACTGTCATGCTCGTCGCCTCCTACGTGATCCAGCCTCAGATGCCGCCTGCTCCTGAGCGGGCAGAGACGGCGTACCCCCGCTTGAGGCATGCATGCCAGACGATTTGACGGTAGATCCGCCACCCTGTCATCCGGTCTCAGGAGTGAAAGCGGAACGGAGGTTAACCCATTGCGCCTGCGAGGTCTGACGTGGGCCTTGCTGGCTCCCCGGATACCGTGCGGGCGAATCCCCTGGTGGACGATCTCTTCAGCCGGCACGCCGAGCAGTGCACCACGCGACGTCAGGACTGTGCCTGTGCGGTCGTCTTCCCCAGCAAGGGCAAGGAGTGCCACCCGACGCCGACGCCCTGGCCCTACCGGTCAAGGAGGGCGCGCACTGTCTTGCCCCCGGACGGATGGCGGGTGACCGTGGCGGCGCGGCTGAGGTGGTTGACCATGGGTCAGCCGAAGCCTTCGGTGCCGTCCAGGTCGGGGGTGTGCATGCGGGGCGCCTGGGAGCTGTGGTCGTGCACGGCCACCTCGATGCTGTACGGGTGCGCGACCAGGTCGAGGGTAGGTGCCGCCGCTGTGGCGCAGGGCGTTGGTAACGAGTTCGGAGACGACTAGGACCACGGCGTCGGCGGCATCGTCTGCGATCGGACCGAGCCCCTCGAGGAGGGCCCGGACGCTCTCGCGTGCGCCGGCGATGGATGCCGCGGACCGGTCCGGTGCGGCGTCGACGCTCGTCGTGTCCATCAAGGTCCCCCAAGCCTGCGCAGTTCAATGCCCGGTGTGGGCGCCGCGCTTATGCCCTGGCCCGCAGCCCGCTACTCAGGCCGGGCCTTGCCGCCGTCGCTGTTCGAGGCCGACTTGCTCCCTTTTGAACACGCGAAAATCTATGCTGGCTAGAGTAGACATTGGAAGATCGCGTAGTTATGGTTTCTCTCGTAGCCGAGATCAGCAGGGCCCGACAGACACGAACTGCCGGGCAGCGGTACAGGTAGTTGCAGTTGGCAGGACGGTGCGGTGGTGGAGTCACGAAGCCAGGCTTGTGGCAGGACGGCGACGGGGCTGACGACCGGACCGGGTGGCCCGCAGTGATCAGGGGCCGCCGCGAGCAGGACCGCAGTTGAGGCAAGTGCATTACCCGTTAGTGCAGTTCGCAGTACTCAGCAGTGAAGTCAGTGCGTGGTACTTCGGTGAAGGCGTCGGCTGCGGGCGCGCACCGGGAAGTTCGGCAGTGGGGTTCTAAGCCAGAGCAGTGGTCGCAGGACGGGCGACGGGGCTGGCTGCCGAAGAGTGACGCTTCCTCAGGTCGCAACGAAACACGCAGTAGAGCAGTGCCAGAAGTACGCAGTCCCCCCTTTGGTAAGTGTTGGTCACGAGGGAAAGAACGGAGGGGCCAAAGCGCCATCAGGATCGCCCGGGCGTATTGCTGAGCCCGGGTACCGCAGGACATCGATAGTGAGGTGGTCTCCGGTCAAGCAACCGCGATCCCCGCGCACCCGACAGCAGTCCGATCGGGCCCGCGGAAACAGAGGGCCGGCGCAGTATCAGGGCCGGTAGATGGTGTAGCAGTTCCTTCGGGGCCTTGGTGCCGTACGGCACCAAGGCCCCTCCACGCGTTCCGCAGAGAGGTGCAATGACAGCAGACGGCTCGTTCCGCCGGCTCGACGATGACGACTACCCCGCTTACACAATGGGCCGGGCCGCCGAACTCCTCGGCACCACCCAGGGCTTCCTCCGCGCGATCGGCGAAGCCCGCCTGATCACCCCGCTGCGCTCCGCGGGCGGCCACCGCCGCTACTCCCGCTACCAGCTGCGCATCGCCGCCCGCGCCCGGGAGCTCGTCGACCAGGGCATGCCGATCGAGGCCGCCTGCCGCATCGTCATCCTCGAGGACCAGCTCGAAGAGGCCCAGCGCATCAACGGCGAACACCGCCGTGCTTCCCAGCCTGCGGATCCAGCGGCCCCGGCCTGAGCGGACTGGCACCTTGGACTTCCCAGCTCCCGCGCGTACGCGAAGGGGGGCCGGCCGGAGACACTCCGGCCGGCCCCCCTTGGCTTGCGCCGGGGCGCTGATGTCAGATGCTGCGCTGGTTCTGGTAGTAGCTGCCGACCTGCTCGTGATAGCAGGCATCACCGGTGTGCTTGTCCTTGTCGAACTCGGGCGAGTCCTTGATCTCGTCCTTGGTGAGCGCGACGTAGATCTTCCGCTCGTCCTGGTCGACCGACTGCACGGTGCCGGCCGGGGGAGAACATGCCTGCCGAAGATCCATACGCCGGTGTCGACGACGAGGTAGGAGGAGTCGACGTCGTCCGAGTGCTTGTCGACCTTCCCGATACCGCCGTCGGTGGCCTCGACCTTGTATCCGGTCAGGTCGGTGCCCGCGGTGTAGCCGGTGGTCGGCTGGTAGCCCCAGATGTTGTCAATGAGGTGTTTTCAACCTGACCGAGGGCGGGCTGAGTTGCCGGTGAGTTGAGTGCGGGAGGGGGTGAAGCTCCTGGTAGATGGGGTGTCGACAAGACCAACCTGTCCGCCCGGAGCTTCATGTGCCTGGCTACCCATCTGGGATCGATCTGTCCAGCTCGACCCTGTGGGGTGGGGCCAAGGCCGCCCTGCACCCTCCTGTCGGGTCCCGGTCGTTCTACGGCCGTGGCAGGACCGCCAGGGCCGTTTCGGCGATCGCGCGAAGTGAGTCGGGGTTACCGCCGCCTTTGCCCAGCGCTTCGATGCCGCGCAGCACGGCCAGCAGGAGCCCGGCGAGCCGGGCGGGGTCCGCGTCCGGCGCGATAGCACCCGCGCGTTGCGCTCCCGCGACGCAGGTGGTGATCAGTTCCTGGATGGCAGTGAACGTCCGGCGGGCCGTCGCCGCGACGGCCGGGTCCTGCTCCGACAGTTCGGCGGCGCCCTTGGCGAGCAGGCAGCCCCGCAGGCAGACGTCCGAGGCGGTGGCCTCGGCCACCTTCATCACATGGGCGCGCAGCCGTTCGTACGCGTCGGCGTCCGGACCGTCGAGCGCCCGGCGCACGGCCTCGACCAGGCCAGCGCAGTGGTCGTCGTAGGTGCGCAGGAACAGCTGGTGCTTGTCGCCGAAAGCGCCGTAGAGGCTGCCCTTGCCCAGGCCGGTGGCGGCGGCGATGTCGTCCACCCGCGCCGCCGCGTATCCAGTCGACCAGAACTGGTCCCTGGCGGCGCGCAGGACCTCGGCCTCATCGAAGTTTCGGGGTCGTGCCATGGTCGAACGATAGCAATTCTTGACTACCTCGTCCAGAACCGAGTACGTTCTGGACGAGGTAGTCAAGAAAACCGATCGACTGTCCCGGCAATGGCTACGAGCAGCGCAAACGCCGTTGCCCTCTCGAAAGGATCAAGTGTCATGCCCCCCATGAATGGCATGAATGGAAAGACCGCCCTCGTCACCGGAGCCTCCAGCGGAATCGGCCGGGCCATCGCCCAGCGCTTCGCCGACGACGGCGCCCGCGTCTACCTGACCGGCCGCCGCAAGGACGAGCTCGAAGCCGCAGCGGAGGCCATCGGTCCCGATGCGGTAGCTGTGCCCGCCGATGTCTCCCGCGCCGCCGACCTCGACCGCGTCATGGACGTCATCCGCGCCGACGGACACCGGCTCGACGCCGTCGTGGCCAACGCCGGCCTGGGCGACGGCTCCCGCCTCCAGGACGTCACAGAGGAGCAGTTCGACTTCGTCTTCGGCGTCAACACCAAAGGCAGTCTGCTGACCGTGCAGAAGTCGCTGCCCCTCCTCGCCGAGCCCGCCTCGGTGATCCTGCTGGCGTCCTCCACCATCCACCAGGGCGCCGACCGGATGGGCGTATACGCCGCCTCCAAGGCCGCCGTACGCAGCCTGGGCCGGACCTGGGCCGCGGAACTGGCCCCGCGCGGCATCCGCGTCAACGTCATCACGCCCGGCCCCATCGCCACCCCCGCCATCGACCGCATAGCCGGCCGGCTCGGCCAGAGCACGCAGGACTTCCACGGCGCGCTGGCCGCGAACATCCCGCTGCGGCGCATGGGCCGCCCCGAGGAGGTCGCCGCGCTCGCCGCCTTCCTCGCCGGACCCGAAAGCTCCTTCATCACCGGCGCCGAGCACTTCGTCGACGGCGGACAGGTCCAGGTCTGACCAACCGTGACGAGCTGCCACCCGCCCCGCCCGTGGTGGGCCGGACCGCGCCGCGAAACTTCGAAAGGCAACAGTGCGCCTTTCCCAGGCTCAGGCTTGGGCTACGTCGTCAGCCCGCGACGGCAATGAGACCAAGAGGGCGCATGGCTGGCGTTGTCGCACCCCTCGCCGCGGCCGAACGGCGGGAGCTGTGGCCACCGCACCGCGCACCGCAGGCAGGTGCGACGCGTTTTGGGTGATGGTGCCGGACCGGGTGGTCAGGCGGCCCGGGCGAGCTGGGCCCGTCCGAACAGCAGGGCATAGCCGTCGGGGAGCTGTCCGATGATCCGGGCGGTCAGGTTGTCTCCGGCGAGGTGTGCGACGACGCCGAGGACCGACCCGGCGTCCCAGCGGGTCGTCGCCAGACTGCCGCCGGTTCGCTCAGCGAGGTCCTTCACGAAGCCCCAGCCCGTCAGAGGCCTTTTGGTGGGGGTCTGTGAGGCAAGGATGGTGGCTGCCTCCTGGGGGAGACGGGCGGCGAGTTCCACCCGCTCGTTGCCCGCCAGCTGGCGGCCGAGGCCTTCGAGTACGCGGCTTACGACGCCTTCTGCGTGACGGCGGGTGGGGTAGGCGCCTTCGTAGCGCACCTTCTCCAGCATCTGCTCGAAGGTGACGGTTGCCGTCGGGGCAGGGGGCGCGGGGAGAGAGAAGAGTCATGAGGCGCGTCGACTTTCCTTGCGTGACCGTCTTCCTGCGGTAGACCGGCCGTTTCGCTTGAATCGTGTTCTTCGCGGGGCCGGTTGTCCGGCGCGGAGTGGGGAGTCAGTGCCGCCGGGGCCCAGACGGGATTGCAGGCAAACCGCCCGGGGCCCCGGCCGATGGGGCACGTTCACCGGATCAGCTGTCGAGTTCCTTGCGGTCGCCGGTGCTGTTGACGCTGATCTTGCGGGGCTTGGCCCGCTCCGCGATCGGGATGCGGAGCGTCAGGACGCCGGCCTCGTAATCCGCGGAGATCCGTTCGGTGTCGAGGGTGTCGGCCAGGACGAGCTGGCGGGAGAAGACGCCCAGAGGCCGTTCGGACAGTTCCGTCTGGGTGCTCTCGGACCGCGGGAGGGGGCGGCGCTCCGCCCTCACGGTGAGCATGTTCCGCTCGACGTCGATGTCGAGGGCGTCGGGGTCGATGCCCGGCAGGTCGAAGGCGATGACGTACTGGTCGCCGTCTCGGTAGGCGTCCATCGGCATCGCGGAGGGGCGGGACCATGTTCCCGGCCCCATCAGGTGCTGGGCCAGCCGGTCGAGTTCACGGAACGGGTCGGTGCGCATCAACACGGGATACACCTCCAGATGAGTTCAGCAGTTGCTGTGCGCTTCACCTGACTACCGTTGTAGCATGTCATCCGAACGACGACAAATCATGGGTCATCCGAACGACGACGCATCGGATGGTGGGCGAAGGAGAGACGATGAGTGACGACCCCATCCCTGCGCCGGCTTCCTTCGCGGCAACGGCCACCGCGCTCCAGGCCATCGCCCAGGCCATGCGGACTGCGCGAACCCCAGAGAACGCCTCCACCGACGATCCTGAGCAGGCCATGGCGGCCCTGCTGCTCCTGCGCGAGGTACGTGAACAACTGGCCGGCTGGGAACCCGGGCTGATCGAGACAGCCCGGGAAGCCGGTGCCAGCTGGGCCGACCTGGCCCACCCCCTCGGCGTCTCCAGCCGGCAGGCCGCCGAGCGGCGCTACCTGCGCGTGCGTCCCGGAGAAGCCGGCGCCACCAAGGAACAGCGTGTGCAGGCCACCCGCGATCAGCGCGCCGCGGACCGCTCCGTAACAGCCTGGGCTCAGGACCATGCCGCCGCGCTGCGCCAGCTCGCCGGGGCCATCACTGCTCTGCCGGATCTTCCGGCCACCGCAACGGACGCGATCAGGTCCCTCCACACCGCACTCGGTGACAGTGACCCGGCTCAACTCCTGGGCCCTCTCTCCGATACAGGCCCCCACCTGCGGCCTGCTCATCCCGACCTCGCAGAGCGCGTCACCGACATCGACCGCCACACCCACGAGAGACGCAAGAGCGAGCAGCGTCAGCGCTCCTCCAGTGGGCAGTGACGGCCTCGCGATCCATGGAGGCGCGCGAAAGGATCCGTTCCCGGCCGGCTGAGGATCAGCCCAGCTGCCCTTATCTGCGCCAGGTGGCGGCCCTCGGGCTGGTCAAGGCCATCGACCGGTTCGACCCCAGCCAGGGGGCCTTCGAGAACTACGCGGTACCGACCATCACCGGCGAGGTGAAACGTCACTGAGGTGAAACGTGGGTGGTTGGGTGTGATGTGCCAAGGCCTGGACAGGTGAAGTCGTCGGGTGAGCGGTTATCGGATCGGATCGCTCTGGGTGTGCTGACGCGGGTGTTTCCGCCCGAGTTGGTGGATGAGGTGGTCGTTGAGTGCGGGCGTGTGGAACAGCGGTCGCGGTTGTTGCCGGCGCGGGTGGTGGTCTATTTCGTGCTCGCGATCCGCATGGGCCGAGGAGCGGCCGGGCGCTGACACTGGCGGCGCCCCCGCCGTGTCAGTGCCCGGCAGAGGCCTTCACCAGGGCCACCGCCACACCGATCACCGCGTCCAGGATGCCTGCCACCACCGCCGCCAGGGCGCCGCCTCCCATGCGCAGCCCGCCCAGGCAGCCCCACAGGAAGAGGGAGACGACGCCCACCCACGCCGCCACCAGCAATGCGGTGTGCACGGAAAAGACCTCCAGCGCGGCCAGAGCGATCAGCACGGCCGGACCCACGGCGCACGACAGAAGTGGGCTGCTGACGTACAGCATGCGGCGCAGCTCGTGGCCGGTGGCGAGGTGGCCGTGCACTGTGCGGTGCGCCTGCTGGTCGGCGACGACCGCCGCGAGCCACAGCCCCAGAGCGGTCGTGAGGACCGTAGCGACAGCGCCGAGGGAACCCACATCACCGGCGGACAGACCGACGACCACGGCAATCATCGTGATGGTCGCATAGATGCGCTCTTTCAGACGGTCCGCCAGGGCGCCGGCCTCCGTGCCAGGCGGCAGATCCGCTCGCTGGTCGTCCACCACCCGATGCCCCTCACCTGTCACGGGACGCAGGTCACGCGTCCCTGCTCGGCCGTCGCGGCACGCGCGGTGTGCGGTACCACGGCCACCAGCATGCATCGGGCCGTGCCAAGACACCGGCAACCACGAGCGCGTGCTTGGCGTTGCCGCCGTGCTTCGGGGCGTCCAAGTCGACCGTGCATCGCCGGTTTGTCATCTGGTCCCGTGCGGGAGTCTGGGGTCGGCTGCACCAGAAGGTTCTCCAGCTCCTGGACGAACGGGACCTGGTCGACCTGTCCCGCACAGTTCTCGACTCTGCTCATTGCGAGCTAAAAGGGGGCGAACTTGCGGGCCCGAGCCCCGTGGACCGAGGCAAGCCGGGTTTCAAGATGCACATTCTGTCGGACGCGAACGGACTGCCCTGGTCGTCGCCGTCTCCGCGCCGAACGTCCACCACAGCCAAGGCTTGAAGCCGATGATCTTCGCTTTTATCCCTGCGAGTGTCGGATGGCAGGTCTTGTGGCTGTTTTGACTGCGGGATGGCGGGTTGCTGGGCCTCGTCGGGTGCCTTGTGGACGACCTGCGGAGCGTCCGCAGGGTTGCGGCGGCTTGGCCGGTGTTCCCACTGCTGCCTGAACGTGACGAAATCGTCGGCGGACGCGGCCGGGTGTGAGCTGGGTCTGCGGCAAAGGCTGTTCCCAGGGCAGCCGATGGTCGGCCACCAGGGGGCGGGCAAGGCGGAGTTGGGTGTAGGCGGCGATGACCAGCCAGGTCCATCGGTCGGCCTGCTCCGGAGTGCGGGGCCGGGGCAGAGTCCAGTTCAGGGTCTGACGGGCGAATCGGAAGGTGTGCTCGATGTCGAACCGGCGGGTGTAGGCCCGCCAGAGCAGGTCTGGATTGGGGGTCTGGCTGGAGGGTCCTGTCCACCACAGCCACAGAGTGTTCGGGGCCCGGCTCCGGCCGGGCAGCCGGTCGACGGTGAGCCGGACCAGGGTGCCGGGGACGATGGGGCGAGGGCCTCGGCTGCCGTGTCCGTCGTGCTGCTGGGTTTTGGCGTGCAGGCGGTGCCACATCTGCACACTCACCGCGCCGTATTGCTCGTCCGCGCAGGTGTGGACGGCATCCGGGACCGGCCATGTGGTGGGGTCGGGACAAGTGAACTTCGCGCCGTGGCGGCGCGGCCGCCCCGAGCCTGTCGCCCTGATGGGTGGCGGGTCGGCGTAGAACGACCGGTCGGAGCGGACCCGGACGACGATCTGGGCCGCAGTTCCGGCGAGTTCGAGAGCCAGGCGGACGGAATCGTAGCCGCCGTCGAATACGAACAGCGGGGTCCTGAGGCCAAGTTCGGGGCTCCGTCGCAGCAGGCCGTGGATCTGGAGGGCGGCGACCGTGCCGGGATTCTGCCCCGGTAGCAGCCGCTGGGCATCAACTGGCGCGGTCCACGAGTTCGTCGTCAGCTCCAGGCCGGCGAGCCAGGAGTAGGCCCAGCCGGCAACGATTGGCTGTCCCGCCGAGTGCTTGGAGGGGTGGTAGTAGTAGCCGCGGTCAGGCGAGCACTCGGCATCGCTGCGGACCCACACGCTCACGTTCACCGCGAACACAGGGCACGAAGCGCCGGGCAGCGAGGCAGCGAGCAGCTCACGCACCGTTTCGGCATCCACATGGCCTTCAGCCAGGGCCGCATAGGTACTCCCGTGGCCGCGGCGGTGCAGTCCATCGAGTGACAGGTAGCGCAGCGAGATGACCGGGCCGGCTGCCAGCAGGGCGTCAGTCAGCTCGAACAGCGCATCTCCCCGCCGGGCCAGGCAGTCGTACCAACCCCTGCGGAACCGTGCCAAGTTGGTCCCGCTCTGGCGGCCCGCCCCCGCACCGAGCACACTGACAGCGACGGCCATCGCCCCTGGTCTTCACCTACCTGGAGAGTCCCGCGATCTCGACACCGCCCGCTCCTGCTTGGCAAGGCAGCCGTCGCATCCGCCGCAGTGGCCATGAGGCCCGGATCCGAACGCCGAGCGGCCGCCACATCCCCCAAGCCCTCGGCCACCACAGCGGCCGTCTTCCACCACGACTGCGGCGAGCCCACCACCCGCCGCGACGTCACTCCGCGTCCCGGGCACCGGCCCACGGCGTCGCCTGCTGCGAGCGCGGGGCAAGGCGCACGGGGCCAACGGAAGGGGTGCAGAACGGCCTTGGCCCGTACTCCCGGCAGGCCTCAACACTCATGCCGGACCACGCGCATTGACGATCGCAGTCTCGCTGCTTGCCAAGGCCTGGTGACAGTGCCCCCAGACTGCACTGTCGCGTCCTCGATGCGTCAACCATCCCGCGCAAAACGAGCGCGAGTGCTGAGAGCCCAGCTGATCTCAGACTGGGCCACCTCCTGGCTCAGATCTGTAGACCTTCCGCACCCATATCCGGGCCATGCTCTGAGGGGCCTCTGCCGGCTGAGTGGTCTCCTGCGCTCTCGCCACGCGCAAGAGCTCGATGACCAGGCGAAATGAGATGGCTCCGGACCTGAGAGGGCGGGGCATGAGAGCGTCGCGACGAGCTTGCAGCGTGCCAGCCTATGAGCTACGCACAAGTGAACATTTATGACTAATGGCGTGAATAGGGCGAGGTGGTCCGGGTAGTCCGTCAAAGGACTAGTGAACGGAGCACATCGTGATCATCAAGAAGATGCATGACATGGGTATCCGCAGCGAACATGCATACCTGGCCGCCATGGCATCCATAGGCCTCACCGTCGTCGCCTGGGCAGGCTCCTTGAAGATAGAGCCCGGCGTCGACATCGCCCGGGCCGACCGCTGGGGAATCTACATCGGCGAATGGGCCCCCACCTTCTTTGGCCTTGGCCTGGCACTCTCCCAGTACGAGCAGCAAGAGGACGCCATCGCCAGCGAGCTGCTGGCGCATCAGAGCGCCAGCTGAGGGGCCTGTCACGCCCTGGGCAAACGGCGTTCCGCCAGAGCACACACGCAGGAATGCGGCATGCGCGTTGCCTGCGAACGCACCACGTTGGGTGCTGATCGGAGTCGAGTCCGTCTCGAACGGAGCCCGTCCCGTGCGGCGATGTATGCCGAACGCGGGACGCAGCTGCACGACCCAGGAGTGCTGTAGGCCCTTCTGGCTCTGCTGAACCGGGAACTCGAAAGACGGAGACATCAGCTTGGAGGAGTTCGAACGAGAAGAGGAACGGCTGCTCGATCGGCTGCATGTCGCTCGGGCCTGTTCCGCGCCCCGATCGATCGAAGGTGACGCAGTCATGGATGACAAGGAAAAGGTAGCCCTCGCCGCTGCTGTAGTGGGCGGCTATGTGCTGGGCCGCACCAAGAAGGGCCGGTTGGCCCTGTCCATTGCGACCTATCTGGCCGGCCGACGATTCGGTCTCGAACCTCGCCAGCTCGCCGCCGAAGGAATGCGCAGGTTGGGGGAGATTCCACAGGTCGCCGAATTGCAGGAGCAGTTGCGTGGGGAAGTCCTGGAGGCGGGCCGCAAGGCCATGACCGCCGCCGCCGACCGGGGCATGAGCACGCTTGCCGACACCCTCAGCGACCGTACGTCCCGACTCCTCGAGAAGGCGGATGAGGGGGAGGAGGACGAGGACGAGGACGAGGAGGAGTACGCGCCGGAAGACGAGGACGCGGAGTACGAGGAGGAGGAAGAGGAAGAGCCGGAAGAAGAAGAGCCTGAGGCGGAGTACGAAGTCGACCAGGCCGAGGAGGAGGAAGAGCCGGAAGGCGAATACGAGGAAGAGGAAGACGAGGAAGAAGAAGAGGAACCGGAAGAAGAGCCGGAAGCCAAGCCGCGGAGGCGCCGGGCTGCTCCCGCCGGCGGAGAGAAGCCTCGGGCGGCCAAGAAGACTGCGCCAGCGAAGAAGACCGCGCCCAGCAAGACGGCTGCGAAGAAGACCGCTGCGAAGAAGACCGCCGCGAAGAAGACCGCCGCGAAGAAGACGGCTGCGAAGAAGACGGCTGCGAAGAAGACCGCTCCGGCCAAGAAGTCCGCGGCCCGGAAGACGACGTCATCGAAGCGGGCAGCATCCAAGCGCGCCGATCGTCGCGGGTAGGCCGCCATGACCAAGACGGAACAAAACCAACCAGCGGAGCAGCCGTCGGGTATGGACCGGCTCCGCGAAGAAGCGACCAAGTTCTTGTCCGCGCAGGTGGAGAATCTTGCCGAGAAAGCCGGCGACAAACTGACGGACGTCACAGGGCAACTCACTGATGCGGCCCAGAACGGTGGCTCGCTTCCCGCGATCGGCTCCCGCATCCTCCAGGGCGACTCACCGCTGAAGGCATTCGTTTCGGAGAAGGCCAAGGGCGTCAAAGACAACGTCGTGGAGAAGGCCAAGAGCACCTTCGGCGGGGGGAAGGGGAAACGGAAGGCCAGTGGCGGCAAGGTCATGAACATCATCGAGGTTCTCGATGTTGGAGTGCCTTTGCGGGATGCGTATGACTACTGGACGCAGTACGACAAGTTCAGCAGCTTTGCCAAGGGTGTTCGCGACGTTTCGAAGGGCGATGAGGCCGGGAGCGACTGGAAGGTCAAAGTCGGCCCTTCGTCACGCAGCTTCAAGGCGACTGTGCAGGAGCAGATTCCTGACGACCGCCTCGTGTGGACCTCCGAAGGAGCCAAGGGCACCACCCGCGGCGCGGTCAGCTTCCATGAGCTGGCGCCCACCCTGACGCGGATCGTCCTCGTGGTGGAGTACTACCCGTCCGGCTTCTTCGAGAAGACGGGCAACCTCTGGCGGGCGCAAGGGCGCCGTATGCGACTGGACTTCAAGAACTTCCAGCGATACGTCACCCTCACCAATGAAGAACCCGAGGGGTGGCGCGGCGAAATCCGTGACGGGGAAGTCGTCGTATCCCACGAGGACGCCGTAGAAGAGGAAGAGGCTGAGCAGGGGAAATCCGAGGGCGAAGAGCCCGAGGCCGAAGGCGATGCGGAGGAAGGCGCCGAGTCCGCATACGAGGATGAGGACGAGGAAGGAGCGGAGGACGAGGAGAGGACAGAGGCGACGCCGTGACTGACGTCGACTTCCGGCAGGTCCCTATCCCGCCTCCGGCACTCAAACCACCAACCTCGCCGATACTCTCGAACGCCCTCTCGGCAGAGTAATCGTGATCGCCGGGGACAGCTGACGCGCGTTCTTGGGAGTGATCCGCGAGGGGTCGGCCATCACTGCCGCCGTGGCGCACCACAGCTTGGTGCCCTCCGCTGCCTCCTCCACCGCCGACAGCACCCGGCCGATGCCGGGCGGAATGCGGTTGGCTGCCTCTGTGTCAGGCGCCGGTCTGCTTCACGCGCCCCGTCACCAGTCTCATGAACTGCGGGTGTCCGCAGGCGACCGTCCCACACGCACGAAGCGCCCTGCGCTGGTCATTGCTCGTCCAGGCGGCGTTGGTCCTCGTCCCATTCCCGGGTGTCGTGCGGCTGGGTGTAGGGCTCAGTTTGCGATGCCAGGCCCCCGGCGATGCCCGCTGGCGCATCGCCTCCAGGACACTCCATGCCTGGTCAGGCGTCAGGCACCCTGCTCGGCTACGACGTTGATCAGGCTGCCGGGTGGCAGTCGGTAAGTTTGTGTTGATTTGGGGTACACGGCCCCCATGATTGACGAAGCGCACACGATATTGGCCGTTTCCTCGGCCGGCGCCCTGTGGCTGGCAGTGGCGGGCGTCGCTGTAGTCGCCATCCTGGTGGCGGCATTCGTCGTCGGCAGCAGGCGCGCCGCCCGGCGCAAGATATCCACCTCCGCGCCTGGGGCCGCACAGGCACGCCGGGACTTGGCTGACCCTGCACGGCGCGGTGCGGGATGGAGTACTCCTGACGACGACCCCGAGCAGGGTCACCCCCACCGCTGACCGCTCCTTTTCTGCGGCAATGGCTTTGAGCAAGGGGTGATCGGCGGTGGTGGGTGGGTGGAAATGCCGTCGCGGAGCATCGCAAAGAGCAAGTCCGCTCTGCGTCGGGGGAGGCCTGGGCGCGGTGCTTGCCCGGTCGTCCCGTTGCGGGGCTACGAAGACGGTAATTCCGTACGCGATGCGCGGCCGGCCTGCTGAGCTGGCTCGCGCTGGCACCCATCGGCACCGAGCTCGCCGCCCTGTCCGCCGAGCAGATCGAGCGGCAGTTGGTCCCCGTGGTGGCCGGGGCGTTCCGCGGGGACGCCGTCGTCGGCCGCTGACCAGCCCAAAGGCCACCGGAATTCAGACAACTCAAACGACTGGCTGCCAAGGAGGCGGGTGGCCCCTCCCTCGCCCAACTCCGTTGGCTGAACTGCATTGAGGCCCAGTTCACCGCCCTGCATTACTTCGCCCTCGACGGCACCGAGGGCAGCATGATCTGCCGCTATCGGATGGCGACATGGGTCACCGTGACCGCGACGGTGACCGGCTCCGCGACGCCGTGGGCGGCGAGGTGGGAGATGACGGCGGCCCGCACTCTGTCGTGGACGTTCCTGGCGGTGTCCAGCGCTCGGTGGCCCTCGGCGAGGACGCACCGTACCTCGATGTGCCATCGAGAACCGTCCGGCGCCCGGTCGGCGCGGATGCCTGCCTCGGGCGACGTGCGGTGAGGGGTAGGGCCGGCCCGGGTGGGCGCGGCGGCTGCCGCGAGGCGGTGGGCGAGGCGGGGTTGCAGGCCGGCCACGCCGGGTACCGCGAGGGCTGCCTCGGCCGCGATGCCGGGGAGCGTGATCGTGCCGGTGGCGGTCATCGCGCGTCACCGGCTGTCGGGTGGCTGGGGTCCGCGGAGTTCAGGGGCGGCCACGGCGCGAGGATGTCGATCACGGTGATGTCGACGGCTGTCACGGCGAGCCCCAGGTCCTGTGCGGCCGAGTGGAGGACCGCTCTGCGTACCTGTTGGACCCGGTCGGGCAGCGGCCGGTCGAGGGTGGTGGTCAGGGTCATGGTCACCCGCACTCCGGTGCCCTCGCCCGCGGGTGCGAGCCGACAGGTTGCGGCCCTGGCGCCGGGGACCGTGTCCGCGGCCTGCCGCAGGATCTTTGCCGCGGCGCTCTCGGCGATCCGCAGTTCCCGGTCCGGGTCGGCCAGGGGCAGCAGTCGCCCGAGCCGGACCTCTGCCCTGACGGCGTTCATGACGCGGTCGGCGAGTGCGTGCAGGCCGGGCGGGTCATCGGCGCGTAGCGCCCGGGTGGCCGCGTTCACGGTGGCGAGTCCCTCGACGGCCTCGCGGCAGTGCGGACAGGAGAGGGTGTGCGGGTCCGCGGGTGGCGCCGCGTCCTGCGTCTGTTCCCAGACCCGGCTGAGCAGTCGGCCGCAGGGCAGTGCCTCATCGCCTGTGAACGGGGGCGCGTCGGCGGTTGGGCCGGTGCGTGGCCCGTCGGCTTCGGGAGGTTTGCAGGGCCGGGCGTGCGGGTCGTCTAGCGCCATGGCCCCATCGCCTCCTGCAGGGATCGGCGTGCTCTGAACAGTCTCCCGCGCACCGTCTGCTCACTGGTCCGCGTCACCTGGGCGATCTCCTTGTAGGGCAGGCCGTGGAGTTCCCTCAGGATCCAGCAGATTCGCTGTCCGGCGTCCAGCTCGGCGAGCGCGCGGGACAGGGCGGCGGCGGCCGCGTCCTGCTCTGCGGTCCGGGCGGGCTGGCTGTACGCGTCGCCCGTCGCGGGTTCGGCGATGGTGTCCAAGGGTAGGGGCGGCGTCCTGCGCCGGCGCATGGTCAGGCAGCGGTTGACGGTGATGCGGTACATCCAAGTACGGAACTCCGCACTGTGGCGGTATTCCGGCAGCCGCCGCCAGGCGCTGACGAAGGCGTCCTGAACGGCCTCTTCGGCGTCCTGCTGGTTGCCGAGCATGCAACGGGCCAGGGCCAGGAGGGACCGGCTGTGCCGCTGGACCAGGACGGCGAATGAGTCCTCGTCTCCCTCTGCCGCCCGCACGGCCAGCAGTCCGTCCGGCAGGTCGCATCCCGGCCGTGGGAAAGCAGTGTGTTCGATCATGACGCTCCCACGCAGGTGCTCGGAACGAGTGGGTACCCCAAGTGCTGACATGTGACGCATGTCACAAATTGAGCGCATGAGAAACGATTCGCCCCGTGTGTCCAACCTTTCGACGGGCACCACGCAGGTGTCCCACCGACCGATCGAGGCGACCGCCATGACGGACAACATCACCAGCGTCGGCGGGGGCAGCCGACCCGACACAGGCCTGGGAGCGCTGAAGGGCCGTACCGGAGCCGGAGCTCCGGCCGAGACGCGAGGGAAGACCACTATCGCGGACGGCGTGGTGGCCAAGATCGCGGGCATGGCTGCCCGCGAGGTACCAGGCATCCACAACCTCGGCGGGGGCATGGCCCGCGCCTTCGGCGCCGTGCGCGAGCGCGTCCCCGGCACAGGCGGAGGCGGAGGCGTCACGCGAGGCGTGAAGGTCGAGGTCGGCGAGCGCCAGGCCGCCGTGGACCTGGACGTCGTCGTCGAGTACGGCACCTCCATCGTCGACGTGGCCAGTGACGTGCGCTCCAACGTCATCAGCGCCGTGGAGCGGATGACAGGCCTGGAGGTCGTCGAGGTGAACATCGCCGTCGACGACGTCCACCTCCCCGACGAGGAGGAGGCCGAGCCGGACGAGGGCCGCGTGAAGTGACACACCACCGCGACCGCCGCCGTGCCTCTGCGTATGAGCGGGCAAGCGCGCGGACGGCGACGTTCGCGAGACGGGTGAGCGAATGATGAATGCTGCGACGACCGGCCTCACGGCCGGCATGGCCCTGGGCTTCGCCGGCTACTTCGGCGGCTTCTGGGCATTCCTGCTGGTTCTCGTCCTGGGCACGGCGGGCCTGATCGCGGGCCTCGCCCTCCAGGGCGACCTCGACCTCCGTACGCGGAGGCAGCGATGAAGCCCCAGTCCGGATCCCCGCCCCTTGGCGAAGGGCCCGGCCCACCGGCGCGGGCCGTCGGCCTCCCCCCTCCGGCCCAGCGGGGCGCCACCGTCATCCCGGACAGGGTGATCGCCCGTATCGCCGCCCAGGCCGCACGCACGGCCCAGTCCCGGCGCGCAGCCATACCGCCGGACCGCAGCGGACCGGCGGCGCCCAACGCCTCCGCGGCCACCCGTACCGGATCGGTGCGCCTGCACCTGACCATGGACCTGCCCTATCCCACCGACATCCCTGACGCCTGCGAGCGGATACGGCACGACGTCGCCGAGCAGGTGGCCCAGCTCACCGGCTTCGAGGTGGGAGAGATCACCCTCACCGTCCGGCGACTGGTGACAGCCGCCGGATCGAACCAGGGACGAGTCCGATGAGCCGCCCACGCGGTCCGGGCCGCCGGACACGCCGACAGCAAGGAGGACCGGAATGACACCCCGCCCGGACCCTCCCGCCCACGGCCCCGCGCCAAACGCGCCCCGCGCCACGGTCCCCCTGACGAAAGAGCCCGAAGAACCGAGGGGTCCGACAGGGCCCGATTCTCCCGAACACGACGGCCCCCCACCGAACCTGACGGCCGGCGCGCGCCACCGAGAACACCGCACGCACCGCCCGTGGTCCGCGCGCCGCGTTCCGGCCGCGCTGGTCGCCTCGGTGGTTCTCGCAGCGGCGGGCGCGGCGCTGTTCGACGTCGTCGCCGTACGGGCGGGACGCCCTGCGGCAGCCTGGCGGCGCCACCTGGCCGACGAACTGGCCACCCGCCCCGTGGACGACGCGTGGATGCTTACCGGAGCCGCCGCAGCCGCCGCTGCCGGCCTGTGGCTGATTGCCCTGGCCCTCACCCCCGGCCTACGGCACTGGCTGCCCCTGCGCTCCCCAGCGGTCGGGCTGCGGGCCTTCCTGGACCGAGACGGTGCCGCCGACCTCTTGCGCGATGCCGCCATGCGGGTCCCGGGAGTCAGCGCGGCTCGCGTCCGGGTACGCCGCCACCGCGTCCAAGCCCGCGCCGACGTCCGCTTCCGCGACCCCCGACAGGTGAAGAACGACCTCACCGCCGCCCTCGATGAGGAGCGCAACCGGCTGGCCCTCGCCCGCCCTCCCCGCATCGTCGTACACGTACGGCAACGCACCAACTGACCGAATATCCCAGCCCCGGAGCCCGCACCATGACACCGCGCCCTGCACTCAACCGCAGTCTGCTGGCCCTCGCCGGACTGCTGCTGCTCGGCGGCGGTCTGCTGATCCTCTTCGCCGGGCTCGACGTCTACCGGCGACACGATCTGGTCCCGCCCGCTGGCTGGCCCCTGACCACCCCGGACGACATCCTGCTCGCCTCCGCCGATCGAACCCGCTGGAGCAGTCAGGGCTGGTGGTGGCCCGCGGTCATCGCCACCCTCACCCTTGTCGCCCTGCTCGCCCTCTGGTGGCTGATCGCACAACTACGGGGACACCGCCCCGGAGCACTGCCGGTCGGCGGCACACCCCCGCAGGAAGGCGTGGAACTGCGCGACCGCGCACTCAGTGACGCGATCGCCGCCGAAGTCGGTGCCCTGCCGGGGATCGATCAAGCAGCCGTACACATCACTGGCCGGCCGGCCCACCCTCTCACCCACGTCCAACTCACTCTCATGCAGCGGGAGGCCCCCGGCGCCGCCCTCGATGCCCTCTGCGCAGGCCCGCTCCGCGCCGCTAGCCGATCCACCGGCTCCCATCCCATGCCCACCGAGGCCCGCCTGCAGGTCACTCGCCACAAACCACACCGCGCGCAGTAGCACTGCTCCCCACGGGAGAAATCGTGATCATCCTAGGCATCATTCTGCTCGTCATCGGCTTCGTCGCCGGAATATCCATCCTGTGGACCATCGGGATCGTCCTCGTGGCCGTCGGAGCCATCCTGTGGGCCCTCGGCGCAATGGGACACACCGTCGCCGGAAGACGGCACTACTGGTGACCAATCCCGCACGGTGGAACGCCGCCGCCCCCACAGCCACTGACAGTGGCCCGGACACCTGCCACGTCACGGCTGCCCGAACGCGAACTCTGCGGAGCTGGCCAGACGCCCATACACCAGAAGACGCGCAGTTCGGTGAGGCGGGAGAGCTGCCTGGTCCGGATCAGGCACCGGTGGTTGTGGCTTCCGCGTGTACCCGAGTGCCGGTCAGCGCACGGCGTTGGCGCGGGCGTTCGGGTGTGCGCGGGTCGTCTTCAACGATGCGTTGCGCGTCCGCGAGGAGGCCCGGGCGGCGGGGCTGGGGTTCGTCA
>NZ_JBEXNW010000047.1:0-65672 GCF_040611295.1 Streptomyces sp. NPDC002935 | reverse complement strand
TAAGCCTCACAGCGCCGATGGTACTGCAGGGGGGACCCTGTGGGAGAGTAGGACGCCGCCGAACAAATTTTGAAGAAAACCCCCGTACCGGGAAATCCGGTACGGGGGTTTTCTGCGTTCAGGACTGTTTCCTTCACGACTGTTTCCTTCACGACTGTTTCGTTCAGGACTGTTTCCCGGACCCGGTGGGCCGGGCCTTTTCTGTTTCTGTGGCTGTTCACAGCCGACCCGCGGCTTTCAGGGCGAGGTAGGCATCCGCGACGGCCGGCGCCAGGTTGTCCGGGGTGGCGTCGACGACGGTGACACCGTGACGCTGCAGCTGTTCGGCCGTGCGTTGACGCTCGGCAGCGGCCTGGGCGGCCGCCGCTGCCTCGTACACCGCGTCGATGTTTCCCCGGGCCTTCACCATGTGCGCGATGTGCGGATCGGCGACCGACGCCAGCACGACCGTGTGGCGCTGGGTGAGGCCGGAGAGCACGGGGAGCAGGCCTTCCTGGATGGGGGCCGCGTCGAGGCTCGTCAAGAGCACGATCAAGGAGCGGCGTGGAGCCGTACGCCGGGCTGTGGCGGTCAGGCCTCGGGCGTCCGTTTCGACGAGCTCCGGTTCCAGGCCGGCCATCGCGTTCACCAGGGACGGGAGGACGTCGACTGCCGCGCGGCCCTGGACGAGGGCGCGTACCCGGCGGTCGTAGGCGAGGAGGTCCACGCGGTCGCCGGCGCGGGAGGCCAGGGCGGCGAGGAGCAGGGCCGCGTCCATGGAGGCGTCGAGGCGGGGGGCGTCGCCGACGCGGCCCGCGGAGGTGCGGCCGGTGTCGAGGACCAGAAGGATGTGACGGTCGCGCTCGGGACGCCAGGTGCGTACGGCGACCGTCGTCCGGCGGGCTGTGGCGCGCCAGTCGATGGAACGGGTGTCGTCACCGGGGACGTACTCGCGCAGGCTGTCGAATTCCGTGCCCTCACCGCGCGTCAGCACGCTGGTGCGGCCGTCGAGTTCGCGGAGCCGTGCCAGCTTGGAAGGGAGGTGCTTCCGGCTGGTGAACGGGGGCAGGACGCGTACGGTCCAGGGGACTTGGTGACTGCCCTGGCGGGAGAAGAGGCCGAGGGGGCCGTACGAGCGGATGGTGACGCGGTCGGCCTGGCGGTCGCCGCGGCGAGTGGGGCGCAGACGGGTCGTCAGGCGGCGGCGTTCGCCGGCGGGGACCGTCAGGTGCTGACGGGAGGCCGTGACCTCCGTGCCGGGTTCCCAACTGCTCGGCGGCCAGGCGTCGCGGAGGTGCGCGCGCAGAGGGCGGCTCGACGGATTGGTGACGGTGAGGGTGACGTCCGCGGACTCGCCGAGGCGCACCGAGGTGTCGCCGGAGCGGGTCAGGCGGAGACGTCGTACGGGAGCCGCGAGGGCGGCGTCGCAGGCGCAGGCCAGGGCCAGGGGGGCGTTCACGGCCAGGATGCCCGTCCAGCTGGGCTCCCAGATGCCCACGGGGAGTGCGCCCAGTGCCGCCAGGAGAGCGGCGCGTCCGGTGAGTGCCATCAGCGGGGGACGGGGACGTGGGCGAGGATCGCGTTGATGACGGAATCGGCCGTCACGCCCTCCATCTCGGCTTCGGGGCGGAGTTGGACGCGGTGGCGGAGCGTGGGTAGGGCCAGGGCCTTCACGTCGTCGGGGATGACGTAGTCGCGTCCGGTCAGCCAGGCCCAGGCGCGGGCCGTGGCGAGGAGTGCGGTCGCGCCGCGCGGGGAGACGCCGAGGGTGAGGGACGGCGATTCGCGGGTGGCGCGGCAGATGTCGACGACGTAGCCGGTGATCTCGGGGGACACCGCTGTCTTGGCGACCGCGGCGCGGGCGGCTTCGAGGTCGGCGGGCCCGGCCACGGGGCGCAAGCCGGCGGCGCGCAGGTCGCGCGGGTTGAAGCCCTCGGCGTGACGCGTGAGGACGTTGATCTCGTCCTGGCGGGAGGGCAGAGGGATCGTCAGTTTGAGCAGGAAGCGGTCCAGTTGGGCCTCGGGCAGGGGATACGTTCCCTCGTACTCGACCGGGTTCTGGGTCGCGGCGACCAGGAAGGGCTCGGGGAGCGGTCGGGGTGTGCCGTCGACCGTGACCTGGCGTTCCTCCATCGCCTCCAGCAGCGACGCCTGGGTCTTCGGCGGCGTGCGGTTGATCTCGTCGGCCAGCAGGAGGTTGGTGAAGACCGGGCCGGGCTGGAAGGAGAACTCGGCGGTGCGGGCGTCGTAGACGAGGGATCCGGTGACGTCGCTCGGCATGAGGTCGGGGGTGAACTGGACGCGTTTGGTGTCGAGTTCCAGCGCCGACGCGAGTGCGCGGACGAGCAACGTCTTGGCCACTCCGGGGACTCCTTCGAGGAGAACGTGTCCGCGGCAGAGGAGGGCGACGACGAGGCCGGTCACGGCGGGGTCCTGGCCGACCACGGCTTTGGCGATCTCGGCGCGCAGGGCTTCCAGGGAGGAGCGGGCGGTGTCCGCATCCCCGGAGTACCCGGCGTTGTCAGTGGTCGGGTCCATCATGAAATGCGTACCTCTCGTTCGAGGGCGTCGAGTTGGTCGGCGAGGGAGACGAGGGCCGCGTCGTCGTGGGGCGGCGGCCCGAAGAGGAGCGGGAGCAGGGCCTGTCCGTCGCCGTCGAGGCGGGCGGACAGGGCGGGGAGCAGGGCTTCGGGCGCGTGCGCCTGGGCCGGGGGCACGCCGATGAGGGGGGCGAGGCGGGTGCGGGTGGTGGAGCGCAGAGCGGCGGCCGCGCGGTCCCGGGCGTTGGTCTTGCGGTAGAGGCGGGCGCGGCCTTCGGCGGTTTCGGAGGCGCGGATCGCGACGGGGAGTCGTTCGGGTACGAGGGGGCCCATGCGGCGTGCCCGCCACAGGGCGGCCAGGACCGCCGCGATGAAGAGCTGCAGTGTGCCCCAGAGCCAGCCGGAGGGGAGCAGGTCGAAGAAGCTCTGGTCGCCCGCGTCGGTGGCCGAGTCGTCGGAGAGCGAGGGGAGGTACCAGACCAGGTGGGGGCGGGAACCGAGGAGTTGCAGAGCGAGCGAGGCGTTGCCCTGCTCGTCGAGGCGGTCGTTGTAGAGGATGTCGGGGGCGCCGAGTACGACGGTGTCGCCGCTTGTGGAGGGGGCCGGGACGCGCAGGAGCGTGGGCAGTCCGCCGCTGGGGTAACAGGCGTCGGTGCCCGGGTCGGTGGTGGTGTAGCGGATGCCGCCCGTGTCGGCGCTGCCCGCTCGGCGGGCGGCGGGCAGGGTGCAGTCGGGGGAGAGCGTCGAGTCGAAGCTGACCGCGGGGTCGGCGGTGACTCCGGGGACGAGGGTGCCGACGGACGGCGATCCGGGGGAGATCAGGACCGTACGGCCGGCGGAGGTCGCCGTCGCCGACTTCAGGAGCGTCTGCTGGCGCTTGGTCAGCAGGTCGGGGGCGGCGATCAGCAGAGTGGTGTCGGGGCCGGCCGCGGCGCGGGCCTTGTCGAGGGTGGTGACCACGCGCGTGGAGACCCCTTGGGCGGCGACGAGTTCGGCGACGGCTCTGCTGCCGTAGGGGTCGACGGAGCGCGGGTCGAGGCGGCCGTGCCGGGCGTCCGAGCGGACCGCGGCTATCACGACGGCGGCCACCAGCAGGAGGACGAGCGCGAGGACGATTCCCCGCGTCCGGGTCCACAACTGGCGGGCGGTGGGCGAGGCCGAGGTGGAGGTGAGGGTGGCCTCGGTCATGAGGCGGCCCCCTGGCGGCTGTTGCGGGTCGTGTTCCGGTGCGTGCTCTGGGCGCTGTCCGTGAGTACGGGTCTGGTGCGCTCCAGGTCGCGGTCGAGCTCGGTGAGGCGCTGGTACGCGCTCTGGTCGCCGGTCCGGCCGCCGTACGTGACGTCGTCGAAGTCCCGTGCCGCGGCGCGGAGTCGGTCCGTGTGGGAGGGCAGGGTGCGGCTTGCCTCCGCGGCTGCCTCGTCGGCCGTGCGGCCGGGGCGCGGGTCGAGCAGGGCGCGTTCCTCCAAGGAGCGGACGATGGCGCGCATCCGCTCCTGGACGGCCTGGTTCCAATGGCCCTGGGCGGCGTGGGCCTCGGCGGCGGCGCGGTGTTCGGCGGCGCTCTTGGGGCGGTCGTCGAAGAGGGTGGCGGACGAGGCGGGGGCGCGGTGGGGGGTGCCCAGACGCCACCACAGGGCGGCCACGACCGCGACCACGGCGAGGACGATGGCGACGAGTCCGAGCGTTCCGCCGGGTGTCGCGGCGGAGGCGGCGCCGAACAGTTTGTCGACCCAGTCCCAGAAGCCGTTCAGGGCGCGCTGGAAGAGGCCGGGGTCGTTCTCGTGGTACATCCGCTTGGACAGCTCGCGTTTGGCCGCCTCCCGGGCGGGGTCGCGCGGGATCGTCACCGGTGGTTCGTCGCCGCGCGACAGCGCGAGGACGGCTGTCGCGCCGGTGTGCGGCCATGCAAGTACCGCTGTGAGAACTCCCCCCGCCCCGTTCACCGCATCAACTCCCCGGTGTGGTGCCGGTGGCCTCGGTGCCGTAGCCCTGGACACCGGCGGCTCGGGCCAGGTCGAGGTCGAGGGCCTCGCGGCGGATGCGCTGGTCGATGTACAGGAGGACCGTGACGCCCGCGGTGATCGGGAAGGTGATCATGGATCCGATCACCGAGCCGATGCCGCTGACGATGAGGAAGGTCCAGCCGAGGTCGCCGCCCGCGTTGTTGACGAAGCCGCTGAAGCCGTCGCCGCTCAGCGCCGCGGCGAGGAGGCCGAAGGGGATCACGATGATCGCCGCCACGATGTTGGCGATGATCGTGGCGAGCAGTTGGATGCCGAACACCCGCCACCAGGAGCCGCGTACGAGTTTCGCGGAGCGGCTCATCGACTTCAGGATGCTCTGCTTCTCCAGCATCAGGGAGGGAGAGGCGAGCGAGAAGCGGATCATCAGCCAGAGGGCGACGGCGCTCGCGGCGAATCCGCCGAGGACGGCCAGCGCGGCACCGGCGTCACCCGAGCCGCCCAGAGCGACGAGCAGACCGGGGAGGGCGCCGACGCCGACGATCACGACGGCGATGAGCGGCAGCAGCAGGGTCAGGCCGAACAGCTTCGGCAGTTGGGGACGGGCGTCCCGCCAGGCCTCGCTCGTTGTCACCGGCTTGCCGAGCACCGCGCGGCTGGTCACCGATGTGAGCAGGGCCGTCGCGACGATGGTGCCGAGCAGGGTGATGAGCAGGACGGCGCCGGTGTTCAGCATCGTGTCGCCCATGGCCCGGCTCAGCTCGCCGAAGGTGGCGCTCGGGTCGTTGAGGGCGTCCGTGTCGGTGCTGTTGTCCAGGACGAAGCCCTGGAGCAGGATGACCGCGATCTCCGTGACGACGGCGACGGCCAGCGAGATGCCGAGGACCGTGCGCCAGTAGGTGCGCATGGTCGAGACGGCGCCGTCGAGGATCTCCCCGACGCCGAGCGGGCGCAGCGGGATCACGCCGGGTCTGGCGGCGGGCGGGGGTCCGCCCCAGTTGCCGCCCCAGCCGACGGGTCCACCGGGGCTGCCGTATCCGTGGCCGGGGCCTCCCCAGCCGCCGTGGCCACCGCCCTGGCCTCCGGGGCCGACCTGGCCGCCCGGGTGCTGGCCGCCCCAGCCCGGACCGGGCGGAGCGGGTGGCGGGGTCCCGCCGGGACCTTGCGTGCCGGGAGCGGACCACTGGGCGGGAGGGGGCTGCTCCTTGGACCACTTCGAGGGCTGCTCGGGTTGGTTCGTTCCGCCCTGGTCCGCGGGTTGCGGGGTGCCGGAAGGGTCCGGCTCCTCTCCGCCGGAGGGGGCGGATCCGGGCGAGGCCCAGCCCGGAGTGTCTTTCATCGTCGCTCCTTCACGGTGCCCGTCCCGCGGTCGCGGCGGCAGGTTGGCAGCCATCGTGCCACGGTGTGCCCTGCGGGGGACCGGCCCCCGTATGGGCTGCACACCTTCAATTGTCCGCGGGGTACGGGGCAGACTGGGCGGATGGCTGATCACTACGCGCAATCCCGCGAGGACAGCGGGCCGACGGAGATACCCGCGATCCGCTGGCACGAGCCGCCCGAAGGCCCTGTGCTGGTCCTTCTCGACCAGACGCGGCTTCCTGCCGAGGAGGTCGAGCTGGTGTGTACCGACGCGCCCGCGTTGGTGGAGGCGATCCGCACGCTCGCGGTGCGCGGGGCGCCGCTGCTCGGGATCGCCGGGGCGTACGGCGTCGCCCTCGCCGCCGTACGCGGCTTCGACGTGGACGAGGCCGCCGACGCGCTGGCCGGTGCCCGGCCGACCGCCGTGAACCTCGCGGCCGGTGTGCGCAGAGCGCGGTCGGCCCACCGGGCGGCGCTCTCCGGGGGCGGTGACGAGGAGGCGGCAGCCGCGGCGGCGCTCGCCGCGGCGCGGGCGCTGCACCGGGAGGACGCCGAGGCCAGCTCGCGTATGGCCGAGCGCGGGCTGGCGCTGCTCGACGAGCTGCTGCCGGGCGGCGGGCACCGGGTGCTCACGCACTGCAACACCGGGGCGCTGGTCTCCGGCGGGGAGGGCACGGCGTTCGCGGTGGCGCTCGCGGCGCACCGGGCGGGGCAGCTGCGACGGCTCTGGGTGGACGAGACGCGGCCGTTGCTGCAGGGTGCTCGCCTGACGGCGTACGAGGCGGCTCGCAACGGCATGGCGTACACCTTGCTCACCGACAACGCGGCGGGCTCGTTGTTCGCGGCCGGAGAGGTCGACGCGGTGCTGATCGGGGCAGACCGCATCGCGGCCGACGGTTCGGTGGCTAACAAGGTGGGGAGCTATCCGCTCGCGGTGCTGGCCAGGTACCACCACGTGCCGTTCATCGTGGTGGCGCCGGTGACGACGATCGATCCGGACACGCCGGACGGAGCATCCATCGAGGTCGAGCAGCGCGCCAGTCATGAAGTGACCGAGATCACAGCACCGCAGGTGCCGGTGGTGGGGGTCGAGGCGGGAGGCGGTATACCTGTGGCACCCCTGGGGACCCAGGCGTACAACCCGGCGTTCGATGTGACGCCGCCGGAGTTGATCACGGCGATCGTCACCGAAGAGGGCGTTGTTTCGCCCGTGACGGCTGAGGCTCTCGCCGAGCTGTGTGACTTGTCACGCCAGGTAACGATTTAGTTAATGGGATGATGTCGTTTATGAAGGGACGAGTCCTTGTCGTCGATGACGACACCGCACTGGCCGAGATGCTCGGCATTGTGTTGCGTGGTGAAGGTTTTGAGCCGTCTTTCGTAGCCGACGGCGACAAGGCGCTGGCCGCTTTCCGCGATGCCAAGCCCGACCTGGTGCTCCTGGACCTGATGCTGCCCGGACGGGACGGCATCGAGGTATGCCGCCTGATCAGGGCGGAGTCCGGGGTGCCGATCGTGATGCTCACGGCGAAGAGCGACACCGTCGATGTCGTGGTCGGCCTCGAATCGGGCGCCGACGACTACATCGTGAAGCCGTTCAAGCCAAAGGAGCTGGTGGCACGGATCAGGGCGCGGCTGCGCCGTTCGGAGGAGCCGGCACCCGAGCAGCTGTCGATCGGCGATCTCGTCATCGACGTCGCCGGTCACTCTGTGAAGCGGGAAGGCATGTCGATCGCGCTGACGCCGCTGGAGTTCGACCTGCTGGTCGCTCTGGCGCGCAAGCCGTGGCAGGTGTTCACGCGTGAGGTCCTGCTGGAGCAGGTGTGGGGCTACCGGCACGCGGCGGACACCCGTCTGGTCAACGTGCACGTCCAGCGGCTGCGCTCCAAGGTCGAGAAGGACCCGGAGCGTCCGGAGATCGTGGTGACCGTCCGAGGTGTCGGTTACAAGGCAGGACCGAGCTGACATGTCACGGGACAGTGCCGCTTCGGCGCCCGCTGAGCAGGGGGACCGTTCGGAGCGGCCTGTCGGCCGAAAGATGACGGGTTCACGCTGGGAACGGTTCTTCGAGGGAGGGCTGCTCCAGGGCGGAGTCCAGGGCAGCCCGGTCCTTCGGCTGCTCATACGCTGGGTGCGTCGTCCGCTGCTACCCGTGATGCGGCTGTGGCGGCGCAACATCCAGCTCAAGATCGTCGCGACGACGCTGCTGATGTCCCTCGGCGTCGTCCTGCTGCTCGGCTTCGTCGTGATCGGACAGGTGCGCAACGGCCTGCTGGACGCCAAGGTGAAGGCCTCGCAGAGCCAGGCCACCGGTGGGTTCGCGGCGGCCAAGCAGCAGGCGGACTTCGGGGCGACCGCGAACGGCGACGACGGCCCGACCGCGGACGGCCGCCCGTCCAAGAACGTCAGCCAGTGGATGACCGACCTCGTCGTGTCCCTGTCCAGCGGTGGACAGGGCGCGTTCGACGTCGTGACGCTCAACTCCACCGCGTCGGGCAACGGCAGCGGCGGCCTCGCGCCCCGGTACTCCGGCCAGGTCGACCCGACGGTGAGCGTGCCCGAGAATCTGCGCGCCCGGGTCGACAGGAGCACCGCGGCGGCGCAGAGCTACACCCGTGTCGTCTACAAGGACGGCCGGGAATCCCAGCCCGCTCTGGTCATCGGCAAGCAGGTCAACGACCCCAACGCAGACGCGTACCAGCTCTACTACCTCTTCCCGCTGACGCAGGAGGAGAAGTCGCTGAGCCTGGTCAAGGGAACGCTCGCGACGGCCGGACTGTTCGTCGTGGTGCTCCTCGGGGCCATCGCCTGGCTCGTGGTGCGCCAGGTCGTCACACCGGTGCGGATGGCGGCCGGGATCGCCGAGCGGCTCTCCGCCGGACGCCTCCAGGAACGTATGAAGGTCACCGGCGAGGACGACATCGCACGTCTTGGCGAGGCCTTCAACAAGATGGCGCAGAACCTCCAGCTCAAGATCCAGCAGCTGGAGGACCTCTCGCGGATGCAGCGACGGTTCGTGTCCGACGTGTCGCACGAGCTGCGCACACCGCTGACGACCGTGCGGATGGCCGCCGACGTCATCCATGACGCGCGCGTGGACTTCGATCCGGTGACCGCGCGGTCGGCCGAACTTCTCGCCGACCAGCTGGACCGGTTCGAGACGCTGCTCGCGGACCTGCTGGAGATCAGCCGGTTCGACGCGGGTGCGGCGGCGCTGGAGGCCGACGCCATCGACCTCAGAGAAGTCGTACGACGGGTGGTCGGCGGAGCCGAGCCGCTCGCCGAGCGCAAGGGCACGCACATACGCGTCGTCGGCGACCAGCAGCCGCTGATCGCCGAGGCGGACGCCCGGCGGGTCGAGCGGGTGCTGCGCAACCTCGTGGTCAACGCCGTGGAGCACGGCGAGGGCAAGGACGTCGTCGTCAGGCTCGCCGCGGCGGGCGGAGCGGTCGCGATCGCGGTCCGCGACTACGGCGTCGGGCTCAAGCCCGGCGAGGCGACCCGGGTGTTCAGCCGCTTCTGGCGGGCCGACCCGGCACGCGCGCGTACCACCGGCGGCACGGGTCTCGGGCTGTCCATCGCCCTGGAGGACGCGCGGCTGCACGGCGGCTGGCTGCAGGCCTGGGGCGAGCCGGGCGGCGGTTCGCAGTTCCGGCTGACCCTGCCGCGGACGGCCGACGAACCCCTCAGGGGATCGCCGATACCGCTGGAACCCAAAGACTCCCGGCGCAACCGCGGACTCGACGACGCCGGTCTGCCGCACGGCGGCGGTGCCAAGCTCGCCACGGTGCCCGTGCAGCAGCCCGGGGCCGCGACGGCTCCGATACCGCCGCGTGGGCAGATGCCCCCACGGCTGGCCGGGGTGTCGCCCACGGCCGATCCGACGGCGCTGCCGGGCAACGGCGCGCGCGTGGTGCCCCGGCCGGCCGGGACCGTGCGCCGCCAGGAGGAGACATCCGGCACCGGCCGGGAACGGACCGCGCAGGAGCGGGGGCGGGACGGCGAGACGCCGGAGGAGCTCGGACATGGGGAGGCATTTCGTGGGCGCTGACCGCGGGGGGAGCGGCGTCCGCGGACGCCGTCCGGTGCGCGTCGTGGCGTATGTGGGCTGTGGAGCCCTGCTGCTGGCGGGGTGCGCCTCGATGCCGGACAGCGGGGATCTGCGCGGGGTGGAGTCCACGCCGCGCCAGGACTCGCAGGTCCGCGTCTACGCCATGCCGCCGCATCCCGGCGCCTCGGCGACGGAGATCGTGCAGGGCTTCCTCGAGGCGCTGACCAGCGACGACGCCAAGTACGAGACGGCCGGCAAGTACCTCACAGACGGCGCCCGCAAGGCGTGGGATCCGTACCGTTCCACGACGGTCCTCGCGGACGCCCCGAACTCGGTGGGGCTGCCCTCGGAGGCCAAGGACGGCAGTCGTGACGTCGTGTTCCGGCTGAGCGGCAGCAAGGTCGCCAGGGTGGACGACCGGCACGCCTACTCGCCGGACTCCGGCGCGTACAGCGGGTCGGTGCACCTGACCAGGCTGAAGAGCAACAAGCAGTGGCGCATCGACGGGCTGCCGCAGGGCGTGCTGATGGGCACGTCCGACTTCCAGCGCAACTACGTGTCCGTGAACAAGTACTTCTACGCGTCGAACGGGACCTCGGGCAGCGGCCGTCCTCTGGGGACCGTCGCCGACCCGGTCTATGTGCGCGCGCAGGTCGACCCGATGACGCAGATCGTGCGGGCGCTCCTGAAGGGGCCGACGAGCTGGCTGGCCCCCGTGGTCAGGTCGCGCTTCCCCTCGGGCACGGAGCTGAAGGACCGCGACACGTCGCTGTCGCCCGACGACAGCAACAGGGTCACCGTGCCGCTGAACGCGAAGGCCGACCACGTCGGCGGCCCGCAGTGCCGCCAGATGGCGGCCCAACTCCTCCTCACCCTCCAGGACCTGACCCCCACCGGCGTCGACGAGGTGGAGCTCCAGAAGTCGGACGGCTCACAGCTGTGCGTGCTGGCCAAGGCCGGGGCCAAGGACGTCGCTTCGCACGTCACGGGCCAGCACCCGGACCAGTACTTCATCGACCACGAGCAGCGGCTCGTACGGATGCCCAGCGGCAACCGTGACAAGACGCCCGAGCCGGTGCCCGGTGCGCTGGGCGAGGGCGGCAAGAAGCTGCGGGCGGCCGCGGTGTCGCGCGACGAGACCAGCGCGGCCGGGGTGTCGGCCGACGGCCGGAACCTGTACGTCGGGTCGCTGGTGTCGGGCGGTTCGCTCGGCGAGCCGTTGGTGCGGAGCCAGGGCAAGACGGCGGACGACCGGCTGACGACGCCGAGCTGGGACGCGCAGGGCGACCTGTGGGTGGCCGACCGCGACCCGGAGAACCCCCGGCTGCTTCTGCTGCAGAAGGGTGCGGGCGAGCCGATCGTCGTCGAGACGCCGCTGCTCGACGGGCGCGTGGAGGCGGTGCGGGTGGCCGCCGACGGCGTGCGCATCGCGCTGATCGTCGAGAAGGACGGCAAGAGCTCGCTGCAGATCGGGCGCATCGAGCGGTCCAAGCCCCGTGAGCCGCGCGGCGCGTCCGTCTTCGAGCTGGGATCAGTGGCACCCCAGCTGGAGGAGGTCACGGCCATGTCATGGGCGGGGGACAGCCGGCTCGTGGTGGTCGGCAGCGAGAAGGGCAGCGTGCAGCAGATGCGCTACGTCCAGGTCGACGGTTCCACTCCGATGGGTACCTCGCCCTCCGCGCTGGCCAACGTCAAGGAGATCGCCGCGTCCGAGGACGAGCAGCTGCCGCTGGTGGCGTACTCGGAGACGGACGGGATCGTGCGGCTGTCGGCGGGGGAGCAGTGGCAGAAGGTGGTCCAGGACGGGACGGCGCCGGTCTATCCCGGGTAGCGCCGTGTGTTCTGCGTCGGCGGGCTCGTCCGGTCACCGGGCGGGCCCGCCGCTGTGTCCGGGGTCGGTCCGTACGTTCGCCGGCGGTCCGTGCGCCCGCCCCGCCGCCCGTCCTCTCCGCCGTCTGCCCGCCCTGCCGTCCAGCCGTGTACGGCCGCTCCGGGGAGTTGTCCACAGGCGGTTATCCACAGGGGTGGCCGGGCGGGCCGGGCGTTGGCACAGTGGTGGCCATGCGGAGGTGGTGGCAGGACCTCACGGATCTGGTGCTGCCGGCCGAGTGCGGAGGCTGTGGAAGGCCTCGCACGGTGCTCTGCCCTGAGTGCCGTGCCGCCCTGAGCGGGGCCGCTCCGTGCCGGGTGCGACCGGTACCCGAGCCGGCGGGGCTGCCTGTGGTGCACGCGGCGGCTCCCTACGGGGACGAGGTGCGGGCCGCGCTGCTCGCCCACAAGGAACGGGGTGCGCTGGCACTGGCGGCACCTCTGGGAGCGGCCCTCGCAGGGGCTGTGCGGGCGGGTCTGCGGCCGGTACGACGTCCTGGTCCGGCCGGGCGGCCCACGGCTTGGCAAGGGCGGCTGAGGCTCGGGAAGGGGGAAGCGTGGGGCGAGCGGGAGGGACCGGAGACCGTCGGTTCGGTGGTCCCGGGGCTCGGAACAGGATGCGGGCCTGTGCTGCTCGTACCCGTGCCGTCGGCGCGGACGGCGGTTCGGGCGCGGGGGCACGATCCGGCGCGGCGGATCGCGCTCGCGGCGGCGGGCGAGCTGCGGCGCACGGGAACACCTGCCCGGGTGCTCGGCGTGCTGAGGCAGCGGCGCGCCGTGGCCGACCAGTCCGGGCTGAACTCCCGGCAGCGGCTGGAGAATCTGGCGGGTGCCCTGGAGGTCGTCGCCGGGGGCGAGCGGCTGCTGGCCGAAGGAGGCAGAGTCGTACTGGTGGACGACCTGATGACGACGGGGGCGTCGCTGACGGAGGCGGCGCGGGCCGTACGGGCCGCGCAGTCGGGCGTGCGGGCGGTGCGATGGACGGGCCAGAGGGCGGAACGGGCTGTGCGATGGACGGGTGAGAGGGCGGAACAGGCGGAGGGGTACGGGCGATTCGCGGGTAGGGAGCAGGCCGGAGGGACGAACGGTGACACGGTCAGCTCGGCCGTGATCGCTGCGTCGCCGGACGCCTTCGAAATAAACCGGAACTGACCGAGAACTTGCATCGTTGCAGGTAATGAGTGGGTCAATTCACCTGAACGGAGGTACGTCTCAGTAGAGGGTGACGACATCCGTCCGGGCGAGATATGTTCGGTTGTGAGGCAATGGCGCAGGCCCTACCTCGCACATCCGAATGCCGTGTCGCGGGTTTTCAGCAATCACCCGCATCGGTGGGGTGGAGATCTTGTCCTTGGGGGAGGAGGAGGTGAAAGTCACCGAGTCCGAGGTTCCGGTGCTCACCGGGGCCTGGTGCAAAAGGGAGATGCTCCGCCAGTGGAGCGGGGCTATCCGGGAACGGAGTTCTGCGTGGACATCGTCGTCAAGGGCCGCAAGACCGAGGTGCCCGAGCGGTTCCGCAAGCACGTGGCCGAGAAGCTGAAGCTGGAGAAGATCCAGAAGCTCGATGGCAAGGTGATCAGCCTCGACGTCGAGGTGTCCAAGGAGCCCAACCCCCGACAGGCCGACCGCAGTGACCGAGTGGAGATCACGCTCCACTCCCGCGGACCGGTGATCCGGGCGGAGGCAGCGGCAAGCGACGCGTATGCAGCACTCGACCTGGCCGCGGACAAGCTCGAGGCCCGGCTGCGCAAGCAGCACGACAAGCGCTACACCCGCCGCGGCAGCGGCAGGATCTCGGCAGCAGAGGTCGCCGACGTCGTCCCGGGTGCCGCGACCCTGAACGGCAACGGCAGCGTCGTCCACGACGAGGAGCCGGACGCCGTGCCGACAAAGAAGATCGGCTCTCTCGAGATCATGGGCGAAGGCCCCTGTGTCGTCCGCGAGAAGACCCACGTGGCCGAACCGATGACGCTCGACCAGGCGCTCTACGAGATGGAGCTGGTCGGGCACGACTTCTACCTCTTCGTCGACTCCGAGACAAAGGAGCCCAGTGTCGTCTACCGGCGGCACGCGTACGACTACGGCGTCATCCACCTCAGCACGGACCCGATGGTCACCCAGGGCGGGGCGGACGCGCCGGGCGGCGCGCTCGGCGGTTGACCATCCCCGGTGACGGCTGAGCCGGTGCCCCTGGAGCGCGAGTGCGCCCCCAGGGGCACCGGTGTGCGACCACTTCACGTCCCGCGATGTCACCGCGCGCACGTCCGGGCATGGAATCATGGCCGCACCGGCCCAACCGGTGGGCCGTTGCCTTGGGTTGGCGATGGCACAGAAACACGGGCCACGGCCTTCAGGGGGAGGAACGATGGCGGACAGCTTCGGACCGATGCGTGGCGGTGATGCCGACGACGGCATTGTCGCCACCGGCCTGGGCGTGGGCTCTTCGCGCAAGGAGCCCATCAGGGTCCTTGTCGTGGATGACCATGCCCTCTTCCGCCGCGGTCTGGAGATCGTGCTCGCGGCCGAGGAGGACATCCAGGTCGTCGGCGAGGCGGGTGACGGGGCCGAGGCGGTCGACAAGGCCGCCGACCTGCTGCCCGACATCGTGCTGATGGACGTACGGATGCCCAAGCGCGGCGGTATCGAGGCGTGCACCTCCATCAAGGAGGTGGCCCCCAGCGCGAAGATCATCATGCTGACGATCAGTGACGAGGAGGCCGACCTCTACGACGCGATCAAGGCGGGTGCGACCGGGTATCTCCTCAAGGAGATCTCCACGGACGAGGTGGCCACGGCCATTCGCGCGGTGGCCGACGGGCAGTCGCAGATCAGCCCCTCGATGGCGTCGAAACTCCTCACCGAGTTCAAGTCGATGATCCAGCGGACGGACGAGCGCCGGCTGGTGCCCGCGCCGCGGCTCACCGATCGCGAGCTGGAGGTCCTCAAGCTCGTCGCCACGGGAATGAACAACCGGGATATCGCCAAGGAGTTGTTCATCTCCGAGAACACCGTGAAGAACCATGTGCGCAACATCCTGGAGAAGCTGCAGCTGCACTCCAGGATGGAGGCCGTGGTGTACGCGATGCGGGAGAAGATCCTCGAGATCCGCTAGGCGTCACCCGAGGACTCCGCCGGCTCTCACCCGAGGACGCGGACGAGCTCCCCGATGAGCGGCTCGCGCAGTTCCGGTGCGTCCACCCGCTCGACCCGTACATCCGTGCAGTCCACCCAGCTCGCGGCCTCCGCCAGGGCCTGGGCCACCGCCGGGACCGCCTTGGCGCCGTCCACGGTGACCTGCTTGGCGACCAGCGTGCGGCCCTCCCGGGCCGGGTCCACCCGGCCGACGAGCCGGCCGCCGGCGAGGACCGGCATCGCGAAGTAGCCGTGGATCCGCTTCGGCTTGGGCGTGTACGCCTCCAGGCGGTGCGTGAAATCGAAGATCCGCTCCGTGCGCGCCCGCTCCCAGATGAGGGAGTCGAACGGCGACAGCAGCGTCGTACGGTGGCGACCGCGCGGGGCCGTCTCCAGTGCCGCCGGGTCCGCCCACGCGTCTCCCGCCGGTCTCCCGCCGAGGCTCCGGGCGCCGCCCTTCCCGGCGGCGGGCCTGCCCCAGCCCTCCACCGACACCGGGACCAGGCCCGAGTCCGCGATCACCGCGTCGACCTGCTCACCCTTGAGCCGGTGGTAGTCCGCGATGTCCGCGCGGGTGCCGACGCCGAGGGACTGGCCGGCGAGACGGACGAGACGGCGCAGGCACTCCGCGTCGTCCAGCTCGTCGTGGAGCAGCAACTTCGGGATGGCACGCTCCGCGAGGTCGTAGACCCGCTTCCAGCCGCGCCGCTCCACGCACACCACCTCGCCGTACATCAGCGCGCGCTCGACGGCGACCTTGGTGCCCGACCAGTCCCACCACTCGCTGGTCTTCTTCGCCCCGCCCAAGTCCGTGGCCGTGAGGGGGCCTTCGGCGCGCAGTTGCTTGACGACCTGGTCGTAGGCGCCGTCCGGCAGGTCGTGGTTCCAGTGCGGACGCGCGCGGTAGGCGCGGCGGCGGAACGCGAAGTGGGGCCACTCCTCCACGGGCAGGATGCAGGCCGCGTGGGACCAGTACTCGAAGGCGTGCGGTGCCGGGGGTGTGTCGGCGGCCGGTGCGGACGTCCAGTAGGCCTGCTCGACGGCCCTGCGGCCGACGGCGCCGAGACGGGCGTACGGAATGAGCTCGTGGGAGCGGGCGAGGACGGAGATCGTGTCGAGCTGGACCGCGCCGAGGTGACGCAGGACTCCGCGGACGCCCGCCCTGCGGTCCGGGACGCCCAGGAAACCCTGGGCCCGCAGGGCGATACGGCGGGCTTCGTCCGCGGAGAGTTCGGTGGCGGGACGCGGGAGACTCGTCATGCTCACACGTTAGGCGGTGCCACTGACAACGGGTGCGGGCCGGGTGACGGTGCCAGGAGGCGCCGGAACCGGTGCCGGGGGTCACCAGGCCCGGAACCCGTGCCAGGGGTCGCCAGGTGCCGGAAACGGCGACAAGAGGCCACGAGGAGTCACGAGGTTCGCGAGGTGTCGGAACCCCTGTCGGGAGCCGGGGTCGCACCCGGTTCGGTCCTCACCTGGCCGGCAGGTACGGCGCCGTCGACGGGAGGCCCAGGTCCGACGGGAGCAGCGAGCCCACCCAGCAGTCCCTGCGTACGCCCTTGTTGTTGATGGCGGAGCGGAGGGTCCCTTCGATGGTGAAGCCGGCGCGTTCGGCGACCGCGCGGGAACCGGTGTTGCCGACCTCGGCACGCCATTCGACGCGGTCGACGGACAGGTCCGTGAACGCCCAGCGGGAGGCCGCGACGGCGGCCTCGGCGATGTAGCCGTTGCCGCGGTGCTCCTTCGTCGCCCAGTAGCCGACCTCGCCGACGCCCAGGGAGCGCATGGTGATGGAGAGCATGCCCACCAACTCCCCGGAGGGGAGGAAGACGCCGAACGCGAAGGCGGAGCCGTCCGCCCAGCCCTCGGGCACCATCTGGTCCGTGAAGCCCGTCGCGTGCTCGCGCAGATAGGGCGACGGGATCGTGGTCCAGCGCTGGATGTCGGGATCCTGGGCGGCCTCGTAGACGGCGTCGGTGTCGTCCGCCTCCACGATGCGCAGGACAAGACGGTCGGTGGTCAGCGTGACGGGGTCCATCGGCCGATTCTGCTCGGGCATCCCGAAGGACGCCATTCCTTTGCCGTGAGTGAGCGGTTCGCTACTTTTCGCTGTGCCGACGCGGCACCTTCGGCCACCCCGGCCCGTTGTCCTAGTGGCTGTCACGGGCAGACCTCCCGGCGCGGTGTGGTCCTCGCTTACGATGGCCGTTGCTCAAGCTGTGATTTGAAACTGCCATTGAAACCGACCGTCCCAGGCCCGACCGGCAAGGAGACAAACCCCCGTGTCCGTCCTCTCGAAGATCATGCGTGCAGGCGAAGGCAAGATCCTGCGCAAGCTGCACCGCATCGCGGACCAGGTCAACTCCATCGAAGAGGACTTCGTCGACCTCTCCGACGCCGAGCTGAGGGCCCTCACCGATGAGTACAAGCAGCGGTACGTCGACGGCGAGAGCCTCGACGACCTGCTGCCCGAGGCGTTCGCCACCGTCCGTGAGGCTGCCAAGCGCGCCCTTGGCCAGCGTCACTACGACGTGCAGATGATGGGTGGCGCCGCGCTCCACCTCGGCTATGTCGCGGAGATGAAGACCGGTGAGGGCAAGACACTCGTCGGCACCCTGCCCGCGTATCTGAACGCCCTCTCCGGAGCCGGCGTCCACCTCATCACGGTCAACGACTACCTGGCCGAGCGCGACTCCGAAATGATGGGCCGCGTCCACAAGTTCCTCGGACTCGAAGTCGGCTGCATCCTCGCCAACATGACTCCGGCCCAGCGCCGCGAGCAGTACGCGTGCGACATCACGTACGGCACGAACAACGAGTTCGGCTTCGACTACCTCCGCGACAACATGGCGTGGTCCCAGGACGAGCTCGTCCAGCGTGGCCACAACTTCGCGATCGTCGACGAGGTCGACTCCATCCTCGTCGACGAGGCCCGTACGCCGCTGATCATCTCCGGCCCGGCCGACCAGGCCACCAAGTGGTACGGCGACTTCGCCAAGCTGGTCACCCGCCTCAAGAAGGGCGAGCCCGGCAACCCCCTCAAGGGCATCGAGGAGACCGGCGACTACGAGGTCGACGAGAAGAAGCGCACCGTCGCCATCCACGAGCCCGGCGTCGCCAAGGTCGAGGACTGGCTGGGCATCGACAACCTCTACGAGTCGGTGAACACCCCGCTCGTCGGTTACCTGAACAACGCCATCAAGGCCAAGGAACTGTTCAAGAAGGACAAGGACTACGTCGTCATCGACGGCGAAGTCATGATCGTCGACGAGCACACCGGCCGTATCCTCGCCGGCCGCCGCTACAACGAGGGCATGCACCAGGCGATCGAGGCGAAGGAAGGGGTGGACATCAAGGACGAGAACCAGACGCTCGCCACGATCACCCTCCAGAACTTCTTCCGCCTCTACAAGCGCCACGACCACAACGGCAAGGAGATGCCGGGTCTCTCCGGCATGACCGGTACGGCGATGACCGAGGCCGCCGAGTTCCACCAGATCTACAAGCTCGGCGTCGTCCCGATCCCGACCAACAGGCCGATGGTCCGCAAGGACCAGTCCGACCTGATCTACCGCACCGAGGTCGCCAAGTTCGAGGCGGTCGTCGACGACATCGCCGAGAAGCACGAGAAGGGCCAGCCGATCCTGGTCGGCACCACCTCGGTCGAGAAGTCCGAGTACCTCTCGCAGCAGCTCTCCAAGCGCGGCATCCAGCACGAGGTGCTGAACGCGAAGCAGCACGACCGAGAGGCGACGATCGTCGCCCAGGCCGGCCGCAGGGGTGCCGTCACGGTCGCCACGAACATGGCCGGCCGCGGTACGGACATCAAGCTCGGCGGCAACCCCGACGACCTCGCCGAGGCGGAGCTGCGCCAGCGCGGCCTCGACCCCGAGGAGCACATCGAGGAGTGGGCGCACGCCCTGCCCGCCGCCCTGGAGCGTGCCGAGAAGGCGGTGAAGGCGGAGTTCGAGGAGGTCAAGGACCTCGGCGGCCTCTACGTGCTCGGTACCGAGCGCCACGAGTCGCGGCGTATCGACAACCAGCTGCGCGGTCGTTCCGGCCGTCAGGGCGACCCGGGCGAGTCCCGCTTCTACCTCTCGCTGGGTGACGACCTGATGCGCCTGTTCAAGGCCCAGATGGTCGAGCGCGTCATGTCGATGGCGAACGTGCCGGACGACGTGCCGATCGAGAACAAGATGGTCACGCGCGCGATCGCGTCCGCCCAGTCGCAGGTCGAGCAGCAGAACTTCGAGACCCGCAAGAACGTCCTGAAGTACGACGAGGTGCTCAACCGGCAGCGCGAGGTCATCTACGGCGAGCGCCGTCGCGTCCTGGAGGGCGAGGACCTCCAGGAGCAGATCCAGCACTTCATGGACGACACCATCGACGCCTACATCGCGGCCGAGACCGCCGAGGGCTTCGCCGAGGAGTGGGACCTCGACCGGCTGTGGAGCGCCTTCAAGCAGCTCTACCCGGTGAAGGTCACCGTCGACGAGATGGAGGAGACGGTCGGCGACCGTGCCGGTCTGACCGCCGAGTTCATCTCCGAGTCCATCAAGGACGACATCCACGATCAGTACGCGGCCCGCGAGGAGCAGCTCGGCTCCGAGATCATGCGTGAGCTGGAGCGCCGGGTCGTGCTGTCGGTCCTGGACCGCAAGTGGCGCGAGCACCTCTACGAGATGGACTATCTCCAGGAGGGCATCGGCCTGCGTGCGATGGCCCAGAAGGACCCGCTGGTCGAGTACCAGCGCGAGGGCTTCGACATGTTCAGCGCCATGATGGACGGCATCAAGGAAGAGTCCGTCGGCTACCTGTTCAACCTGGAGGTCCAGGTCGAGCAGCAGGTCGAGGAGGTTCCGGTCGAGGAGTCCGCGCCGTCCCTCGCCAAGCGGGACGCGGTGCCGGCGGGCGGGATGCGCCCCGAGATCCGTGCCAAGGGGCTCGACGCCCCGCAGCGGCCGGACCGGCTGCACTTCTCCGCGCCGACCGTCGACGGTGAGGGTGGCATCGTCGAGGGTGACTTCACCAGCGACGACGAGCCCGTGCGCTCCGAGGCGGACGGCCTCACGCGCGCGGAGCGCCGCAAGCAGCAGAAGGGCGCGTCGCGTCGCCGCAAGAAGTGAGTGAGGGTCGCGGGCGGCCGGTGACTGCCGCCGACCGCGACCGGTAACGCGCTGGAAGGGCCGGGCACCTCGGTGCCCGGCCCTTCGCGTTGCCCCGGGCCGGTCTGGGCGGCTGTTGTCCCGGGCCGGGCTCGGCGGCCGTGGAAGCCCGGGTCGCCGTTCGGTCCGGGTAAGTCGCCCTTCGGCCCTGGCTCAGTCGTCCCTCGGCCCCGGCTCAGTCGTCCTTCGGGCGGGGCATGCGGGGGCCGCCGAGTTCGATCGCCGTGCAGCGCCAGCGGAGGTCGGGGCCCCGCTCCAGCCGGAAGGCCATGGCGCGGAGCTGGTCGCCCGCGCCGATGCGGGCGAAGGCCTCGACGGCGCCCGGTCGCGCGACGTAGTAACCGATGTCCCGGACGACGGGACGGGAGCCGCGGGTACGGAGGGGGCCGCGTTCGGCGAGCCAGGCCAGTTCGTCGTACGCGCGGCCCGCGGTGTGCCGCAGCATGCAGTGGACGGGACGCGCACCGCTCAGAACGGCCAGCAGCCGCTCGGCGAAGACATCGGTGGGGCGCGGCTGGGGAGCGGGCCGGCGAGTTGCCTCGGCGGATGTGCTGGCGGTCGGCTGCGCCTCACCCGGCGCCGCGGCCGGAGACGGGCTGCCGGCAACCACCGCCGACGACGGGCTTCCCGCCGCCACCGCCGAGGCCCGGCTCCCGGACGCCACCCCCGACGCCCGGCTCCCGGACGCCACCGTCGCCTGCTGACCCGTGGCCGGTACCGCGTACGGGCGGCTCTCGGGTCCTGCCGCCGAGGGGCGGTCGGCGGTCGGCTCGGAGGACAGGTGGCCCGTGGCCCGTGCCGCGTACGGCCGACCCGTGGGCGGGCGGGGCGTGGTCTGCGGGGACGACAGGTCCGGCGGGCCGCTCGTGGTCCGTGCGGGGGGCGCGCCCCCGTCCTGCGGAGGGCTGCCTCCCGGAGTCCCGGTGGGGGCGCCCGTGCCCGGGGTGCGGGGTGGGGTGCTGCCGGGGCGGCGGGTGTCCTGGCGGCCGGGCGGACGGGTGCCCGGGTGGCGCCTTGTCCTGGTCATCACCTTGTTCATGCGTCGTCCCCGCTCGTTGGGACCGATCGATACCGGTCGGTAACTTTCGTGTTGGGGATCTTGTACGAGGCGGGAGCGGGCCTCCGCAAGGACGGCGGGCGCGTGCCGCGGTGCCCGGAAAGTTCACCTATCAGGGTGGCCGGGAGGGGCGGAACCCTTTGCGGCGAAGGGCTGTACCGGGTGAATTGCCGGCCCGGGGTGGACGCCACGGAGGGTGCGGCCGGGAACTCGAAAGGGGACGCCCGCACGTATCCTGAAGGCCCTCCCCGGAGGCGCGGGACCGTCCTCCCCGGAGTGCTCGGACCGCGAACCCTCGGAGCCCCCGACTACGAAAGCGGCCAGCCATGCGCGTCTACGTCCCCCTGACCCTCTCCGGTCTCGCCGAGGCGTACAAGACGGGAGAGCTGGAGGCGGGACCGTTCGTCGCGTACGCGGTCACGCCCGCCTTGCGCGAGTGGTATCTCTCCGACGACATCGAGGAACTGGAGTACGCGGCGCTGAGCCGTGCCGCGCTGGCCTCGCTGCGGCTCCTGGCGGTCGATCCGGGGGCCGTGCGGCGCCGGGTCGTCGTCGCGGTCGACGTTCCGGACCGGGCCGCGGTCGTCGACCCCGACCGGGGGCTCGATCCCCTGGCGCTCGGCGAGGTGCGGGTCTCCCAGGCCGTGCCGCTGGGCAAGGCGGCCGCCGTGCACGTCGACGCGGCCGACGCCGAGGCGGACGTGACCGCGGCCGCGGACGCGCTGGGCGCGGCGGACGTCGGGGACGACGACGCCCAGTTCGTGGTCGACGGGGCCGAGGACCACGTACTGCTGTGGTTCGCCACGCAGGAGATCCCCAACCTGATCGGACTCGGGGAGTAGCCGCCCGCTTCGCGCCCGCGCCCGCGATGAGATGTTGTCCGTGGTGGCGGGTACGTTCTCGGTATGGGGAAGCAAGGAAGCGCGCACATTGTGTGGGACTGGAACGGCACGCTGTTCCACGACAATGTCGCGATCATCGGGGCGACGAACGCGGCGTTCGCCGAGCTGGGTCTTGAGCCGATCACGCTGGAGCGGTATCGGGCGATGTACTGCGTGCCCGTGCCGAAGTTCTACGAGCGGCTGATGGGGCGGCTGCCCACGGACGCCGAGTGGCAGATCATGGACGAGACCTTCCACCGGTACTACGCCGAGCACCGCAGAGCGTGCGAGCTCACCGCCGGGGTGCCCGCGCTGCTCGCCGGGTGGGAGGCGGCGGGTCGCAGCCAGTCCCTCCTGAGCATGTACGGGCACGAGGACCTGGTCCCGCTGGTGCGCGGCTTCGGCATCGAGCCCCACTTCGTCCGGGTCGACGGGCGGACCGGGCCCTCCGGCGGCAGCAAGGCCGAGCACATGGTGCGACACCTCGGAGCGATCGCGGGTGTCGAGCCGTCTCGCGTGGTCGTGATCGGCGACGCCGCGGACGACGCGATCGCCGCTCGGCATGTCGGGGCCGGGGCGGTTCTCTACACCGGCGGTTCCCACAGCCGCGCCAGCCTGGAAGTGGTCGGCGTTCCCGTGGTGGACAGCCTGGAGGAGGCCGTCGAGGAGGCCGGGCGGCTGGCGGCCTGAGGGCGGCCGGAGGACCGGGCGGCCGCCCCGCGCGGTTTCGTCCGGTCGGTGTCAGGTCACGGGGGCCTTGGCGCGCAGGATCTTGAGGAACTCGCGCATCCAGGCGGAGTGGTCCGGCCAGGCGCGGGCGGACACCAGGGTGCCGTCGACGACGGCCTCGGCGTCGTGGAAGGTCGCGCCTGCCGCCTGCATGTCGAGTTCCAGCGCGGGGTACGCCGTGACGCGGCGGCCGCTGAGGCTGTCGACGGCGGCGGTCAGGAGGGGACCGTGGCAGATCTGGGCCACGGGCTTGTCCGCGTCGAAGAAGGACTTCAGGATCTTGCGGAGTTCGGGGTCGTTGCGGAGGTACTCCGGGGCGCGTCCGCCGGGGATGACGAGGGCGACGTACGCGCCGGGGTCGACCTCCGAGAACGCGAGGTCCGCCGGCCAGGTGTAGCCGGGCTTCTCGGTGTAGGTGTCGAAGCCGGGTTCGAAGTCGTGGACCACGAACTGGAGCTTCTTCTGGGTGGGGGCGGCGATGTGGACGTCGTAACCCTCCTCGCGCAGGCGCTGGTAGGGGTACAGGACCTCCAGTGACTCCGCCGCGTCGCCGGTGACTATGAGGATCTTCGCTGCCATGATGCTGCGCTCCCGTCGGCCGTACGTGCGCGTTCCGTTGGTCGTCCCGGTCAACCTGCCTCCGGAGGAGGTGCTTGCCAAGGGGCCGCGCGCTCATTCGGGTGGGTCGCCCGCGTCGGCGGGGCCCGTCCACGGATCCCGGCTGCCACAGGACACAGCGGCTGCCACGGAACACTGCCCGTAGTACGAAGGTAGCTCGCAGTCGGCCCGCACTGCATGTCCTCGCCCCGTTCGTGCCTGTGCATAGTGTCAAAGTTCCACCCCCGGTTTTGTACACATACGGCTCATGACGACCCCGGGGTAGGGGGCGATAGCCTGGTGGCGTGATCAGCGCGATATCTCGCGGGGGCATCGTCGCCCCTGCCCCGCGCCCGGAGCGCACGGACGACATCCGTGACCGGGCGTCCATCGCTGATCTTCGCGGGCGGGACGGGATGACGGCGAACGCCGTGTGCGCGAGCGGAAACGCGGCGAGCGCCGACGGCAACGCATTCCGTACGTCGATGACACCCCGGGGACGGACGTCGCCGAGAGCAGCGTCACAGTCTCCACGGGCGTCGAGAATGACCGATAACCCCCCGCTCATCTCACCTTGCGGCATAGCGTCGAAGCAGACCGGACACCCCGCGTCGCGGCGTTGCGTCGGAAGCGACGAGACCGTACTTCCTTCAACGTCACGCAACGGCGCGCGACAGGAGCCAGAGGACAATGCAGACCAAGCTGGACGAAGCCAAGGCCGAGCTGCTCGAACGGGCCGCCCGGGTAGCTGAGAACAGCCCGGTCGGGGGGCACCTACCGACTGGGACGACGGGCGAGGGCACCCCCGACCGGGACAACGTGCTCGCGTTCCTCCAGCGCTACTACCTGCACACGGCCCCGGAGGACCTCACCGACCGCGACCCGGTCGATGTCTTCGGAGCGGCCTTCTCCCACTACCGACTGGCCGAGAACCGCCCCCAGGGCACGGCCAACGTGCGCGTGCACACTCCCACCGTCGAGGAGAACGGCTGGACCTGCAGCCACTCCGTCGTCGAGGTGGTCACGGACGACATGCCCTTCCTCGTCGACTCCGTGACGAACGAGCTGTCCCGCCAGGGGCGCGGCATCCACGTCGTCATCCACCCGCAGGTCGTCGTACGGCGCGACCTCACCGGCAAGCTCATCGAGGTGCTGCCCACGCGGCCCTCCGCCGAGGATCTGCCGCACGACGCGCACGTCGAGTCGTGGATCCACGTCGAGATCGACCGGGAGACCGACCGCGCCGATCTGAAGCAGATCACCGCCGACCTGCTGCGCGTCCTGTCCGACGTCCGTGAGGCCGTCGAGGACTGGGAGAAGATGCGCGACGCGGCGCTGCGGATCGCGGAGGAGCTCCCCAAGGAGCCGACCGCCGACGATCTGCGCGACCAGGAGGTCGAGGAGGCCCGTGAGCTGCTGCGCTGGCTCTCCGGCGACCACTTCACCTTCCTCGGGTACCGCGAGTACCAGCTCCGCGACGACGACTCGCTGGCCGCCGTCCCCGGCACCGGGCTCGGCATCCTGCGCTCCGACCCGCAGCACGGCGAGGACAGCCACCCGGTCAGCCCGTCCTTCGAGCGGCTGCCCGCCGACGCCCGCGCCAAGGCCCGCGAGCACAAGCTGCTGATCCTGACCAAGGCGAACAGCCGGGCCACCGTGCACCGGCCCTCGTACCTGGACTACGTCGGGGTCAAGAAGTTCGACGAGAACGGTGAGGTCATCGGGGAGCGCCGCTTCCTGGGCCTGTTCTCCTCCGCCGCGTACACCGAGTCCGTGCGCCGGGTGCCCGTCGTCCGCCGCAAGGTCGAGGAAGTCCTGCGCGGCGCCGGGTTCTCGCCCAACAGCCACGACGGACGCGACCTCCTCCAGATCCTGGAGACGTACCCGCGCGACGAGCTGTTCCAGACCCCCGCCGACGAGCTCCGGGCGATCGTCACGTCCGTCCTGTACCTCCAGGAGCGGCGCCGGCTGCGGCTCTACCTGCGCCAGGACGAGTACGGGCGCTACTACTCGGCCCTCGTCTACCTCCCGCGCGACCGCTACACCACCGGTGTGCGCCTGCGGATCATCGACATCCTCAAGGAAGAGCTCAACGGCACCAGCGTCGACTTCACGGCCTGGAACACCGAGTCGATCCTGTCCCGGCTGCACTTCGTGGTCCGGGTCGAACCCGGCACCGAGCTGCCGCAGCTCTCCGACGCCGACAAGGACCGTATCGAGGCGCGTCTCGTCGAGGCCGCGCGCTCCTGGGCCGACGGCTTCGCGGAGGCGCTGACCGCCGAGTGCGGCGAGGAGCGCGCCGCCGAACTGCTGCGCCGGTACGGCAACGCCTTCCCCGAGGGCTACAAGGCCGACCACTCCCCGCGCTCCGCGGTCGCCGACCTGGTCCACCTCCAGGCGCTCGGGCAGGAACTCACCAGGGACTTCGCGCTCAGCCTGTACGAGCCGGTGGGCGCGGCACCCGGCGAGCGCCGTTTCAAGATCTACCGCACCGGCGAGCAGGTCTCGCTCTCGGCGGTCCTGCCGGCCCTGAACCGCATGGGCGTCGAGGTCACCGACGAGCGGCCGTACGAACTGCGCTGCTCGGACCGTACGACGGCGTGGATCTACGACTTCGGGCTGCGCCTGCCCAAGTCCCTGAACGGCAACGGTGACTACCTCGGCGACGACGGCCGCGAGCGGTTCCAGGCGGCCTTCGCCGCCACCTGGACCGGACAGGCCGAGAACGACGGCTTCAACGCCCTCGTGCTGAGCGCCGGGCTGACCTGGCGGCAGTCGATGGTGCTGCGCGCCTACGCGAAGTACCTGCGCCAGGCCGGTTCCACCTTCAGCCAGGACTACATGGAGGACACCCTCCGCAACAACGTCCACACCACCCGGCTGCTCGTCTCGCTCTTCGAGGCGCGGATGTCGCCGGAGCGCCAGCGCGCCGGTGTCGAGCTGACCGACGCCCTGCTGGAAGAGCTGGACGCCGCGCTCGACCAGGTCGCCTCGCTGGACGAGGACCGGATCCTGCGGTCCTTCCTCAACCTGATCAAGGCGACCCTGCGCACCAACTTCTTCCAGGAGGCGGTCGGCGGCACGCCGCACGAGTACGTCTCCATGAAGTTCGACCCGACGGCCATCCCGGACCTCCCGGCGCCGCGCCCGGCGTACGAGATCTGGGTGTACTCGCCGCGCGTCGAGGGTGTGCACCTGCGCTTCGGCAAGGTCGCGCGCGGTGGTCTGCGCTGGTCCGACCGCCGCGAGGACTTCCGCACGGAGATCCTCGGTCTGGTCAAGGCGCAGATGGTGAAGAACACCGTCATCGTGCCCGTCGGCGCCAAGGGCGGCTTCGTCGCCAAGCAGCTGCCCGATCCGTCCGTGGACCGCGACGCCTGGCTGGCCGAGGGCATCCGCAGCTACCGGACCTTCATCTCCGCGCTGCTCGACATCACCGACAACATGGTCGCCGGTGAGATCGTGCCCCCGGTGGACGTGGTCCGGCACGACGGGGAGGACACCTATCTCGTCGTCGCCGCCGACAAGGGCACCGCGACCTTCTCCGACATCGCCAACGAGGTCGCCGAGAGCTACAACTTCTGGCTCGGCGACGCCTTCGCCTCCGGCGGTTCCGCCGGGTACGACCACAAGAAGATGGGCATCACCGCCCGCGGCGCCTGGGAGTCCGTGAAGCGGCACTTCCGGGAGCTGGGCGTCAACACCCAGACGCAGGACTTCACCGTGGTCGGCGTCGGCGACATGTCCGGCGACGTGTTCGGCAACGGCATGCTCCTCTCGGAGCACATCCGTCTGGTCGCCGCGTTCGACCACCGGCACATCTTCATCGACCCGAACCCGGACGCGGAGACCTCGTACGCCGAGCGCCGCCGTCTCTTCGAGCTGCCGCGCTCCTCGTGGGCCGACTACAACACCGAGCTGATCTCGGCCGGCGGCGGCGTCTTCCCGCGCACCGCCAAGGCCATCCCGGTCAACGCGCACGTCCGGGAGGCACTCGGCCTCGAGTCCGGCGCCGCGAAGATGACGCCGGCCGACCTGATGAAGGCGATCCTCCAGGCGCCCGTCGACCTGCTGTGGAACGGCGGGATCGGCACCTATGTGAAGTCGGCCGCCGAGTCGCACGCGGACGTCGGCGACAAGGCCAATGACGCGATCCGCGTCGACGGCGCCGACCTGCGCGTCAAGGCCGTCGGCGAGGGCGGCAACCTGGGTCTGACCCAGCTCGGCCGGATCGAGTTCGCCCAGCACGGCGGCAGGATCAACAGCGATGCCATCGACAACAGCGCGGGCGTGGACACCTCCGACCACGAGGTGAACATCAAGATCCTGCTCAACGCGGTGGTGACCAACGGCGATCTGACCGTCAAGCAGCGCAACAAGCTGCTCGCCGAGATGACCGACGAGGTCGGCGCCCTCGTGCTGCGCAACAACTACGCGCAGAACGTGGCGATCTCCAACGCGCTGGCCCAGTCCCCGAGCATGCTCCACGCCCAGCAGCGGTTCCTGCGCCATCTGGTCCGTGAGGGGCACCTCGACCGGGCCCTGGAGTTCCTGCCCAGCGAGCGGCAGATCCGGGAGCGGCTCAACGCCGGTCAGGGTCTGACCGGTCCGGAGACGGCGGTCCTCCTCGCGTACACGAAGATCACGGTCTCCGTCGAGCTGCTCGCCACCTCGCTGCCCGACGACCCGTATCTGCAGAGCCTGCTGCACGCGTACTTCCCGACGGCGCTGCGCGACAAGTTCCGCGAGCAGATCGACGGGCACGCGCTGAGCCGCGAGATCGTGACGACCGTCCTGGTCAACGACACGGTCAACACGGGCGGTACGAGCTTCCTGCACCGCCTCCGTGAGGAGACGGGTGCCTCTCTGGAGGAGATCGTCCGGGCGCAGACCGCGGCCCGCGCGATCTTCAACTCCAGCGCGGTGTGGGACGCGGTGGAGGCGCTCGACAATGTCGTCGCCGCCGACGTCCAGACCCGGATCCGGCTGCACTCGCGGCGTCTCGTCGAGCGCGGCACGCGCTGGCTGCTCAACAACCGGCCGCAGCCGCTCCAGCTCGCCGAGACGATCACCTTCTTCAGTGACGGTGTCGAGCAGGTGTGGTCGGAGCTGCCCAAGCTGCTTCGCGGCGCGGACCTGGAGTGGTACCAGCAGATCTACGACGAGCTGTCGAGCGCCGGTGTGCCGGACGAACTCGCCACCCGCGTGGCCGGGTTCTCCTCCGCCTTCCCGGCGCTGGACATCGTCTCGGTGGCCGACCGCATGGGCAAGGACCCGATGGCCGTCGCCGAGGTCTACTACGCCCTCGCCGACCGTCTGAACATCACCCAGCTCATGGACCGGATCATCGAGCTGCCGCGCGCCGACCGCTGGCAGTCCATGGCCCGCGCGTCGATCCGTGAGGACCTGTACGCGGCCCACGCGGCGCTCACCGCCGATGTCCTCGCGGTGGGCAACGGGAGCTCCACTCCCGAGCAGCGCTTCGAGGCCTGGCAGGAGAAGAACACGGCGATCCTCGGACGGGCCCGCACCACCCTGGAGGAGATCCAGGGCTCGGACTCGTTCGACCTCGCCAACCTGTCGGTGGCGATGCGGACGATGCGGACGCTGTTGCGCACGCACTCGTAGTCGGTAGTTCCCTCGTCGAAGTGCCCGGACCGTTCGGTCCGGGCACTTCGCTTTTCCTTGCTGATCTCTCGCAGTTCTCTGACGAAACTCCGGCTCGCGATTTACCTATACCTGGTAAATAAGACATTTAGCTTAAGGTTGGCTCGACTGACGGCTTGACTGACGGCTCGACCGACGGACAGACGTGTGGAGGACTCGGACCCGTGACAGTGCACCTCTCCGAGCGGCGGGCCCCTGTGGCGGCCCCGCCCGTCATCCGCCCCCGGAGCGCTCCGAAGGCCCCGAAGACCCGTCGGCTCGTCCTGGAAGTGGCCCGCTTCTCGGTCGTCGGCGGCAGCGGAGTCGCTGTCAACATCCTCTTCTTCAACCTGGCGCTGCACAGCCTGATGTGGGCCCCGATGGTCGCCACGGTGATCGCCAGCTGTGTCGCCATGGGGACGAACTACCTCGGCTTCCGCTTCTTCGCCTACCGGGACCGGGCCTCGCGCACCCGGCGCCAGATCGTCCTCTTCTTCGCGTTCAGCGGGCTCGGTGTCGCCATGGAGAGCGCGTTGTTCTATCTCGGCTATCACGGCCTGGGGATGAGCGGCTCGCTCGGTTCGAACATCGCCAAGGCGCTGTCGATCGTGCTGGCCTCGGCGTTCCGCTTCGTGGTGTACCGCACGTGGGTGTTCCAACATGCGAAGAACAGTCGATAGCGGCCCAAAACGCTTCACAGTGTCTACGATTAATAGGATGAATGTGGATCAACATCGCGTGGTCGCCGAGCAAGGGAGCGAGGCCGCCGAGCCGGGGACCGCGCTCGCCCCGTCCGTGGTCGAGGCCGACGGGTCCGGGGCGGGGCGGCCGGCCGTCTCCGTGGTCGTCATCGTCTACAACGACGCCGCCCGGCTGCCCACGGCCGTGCGCTCCGTCCTGGACCAGACGCTGCACGACGTCGAGGTCGTCATCGTCGACGACCGGAGCACCGACGGCTCGTACGAGGTGGCGCGGGGACTGGCGGCCGCGCACCCCGAACGCGTCCGCGCCTACCGGCTGCCCGAGAACAGCGGCGGCTGCGGCGCCCCCCGCAACCGCGGCATCACCGAGGCCCGCGGCACGTACGTCCTCTTCCTCGACAGCGACGACGTCCTGGAGCGCAACGCCTGCCGCAACATGCTGGAGGCCGCCGAGGACACCGGCGCCGACCTGGTCTCGGGCCTGTGCGTGCGCGTGCACGTCGACTCGCGCACGGCCAAGGAGGTCAAGTGGTATCCCTGGCTGTACGAGCGCACCCGCACCCTGGAGTCGATCTCCGAGCTGCCCGACCTGCTGGTCTTCGACACCCTGTCGACCAACAAGTGCTACCGCCGGCGGTTCCTGCTCGACGAGGGGCTGCGCTTCCCGGTCGGCATCCACTACGAGGACCTGCTCTTCTCCGCCCAGGCGTACGCCACGGCCCGCCGCATCACCCTCATCCCCAACCGGGTGTACGACTGGAGGGTCGCGGACAAGGCGGCGGCGAAGTCCATCAGCAACCGGCGTGACGAGATCGCCAACTTCACCCACCGCATGGAGATCCACCGGCGGGTCGACCAACTCCTCGCCGACAAGGGCCTCCTGGAGCTGAAGTTCGCCAAGGACGTCAAGTTCCTCAAGCACGACCTCGTGCTGCACCTGCGCGAGCTGCCCTTCCGGGACGCGGCCTACCGCGAGGAGTTCGCGTCGATCGCCCGCCAGTACCTGGAGTCGATCGACCGCGCCGCCTTCGACGAGACCGAGCCCATCGTCGCCATCTGCGCCTACCTCCTCCAGGTGAGCGACTGGGACAATCTGCTGCCCGCCGTGGACACGCTCACCAACCGCGACAAGATCTCCTCGCCGCTCGTCGAACGCGACGGCCGCGTGTACTGGTGCGCCGAGCATCTCGACGACCCCTTCGGCCGGCACGTCCTGGACGTCACCGACCTCGGCCACCACACCAAGCCGGTCGAGAAGATGTTCCTGCGCAATGTGCTGACCTCGTACACGAGTACCGCCGGCACCGTCCGCCTCGCCGGGCGCGTCACCAACCCGCTCGGTGTGATCCCGCCCGGCGCCCGGATCGCCGGACAGCTGGAGTTCTACGCCCGCCGCGCCGGAGTGCGCTTCCAGACCTTCCGCTTCCCCGTGACAAACGTGTGGCACGCGGGCGAGGCCATCGCCTGGGAGGGCTCAGCGGACCTCGCGTCCGTGCGTCCGCTGGGCATCGTGGACGCGGTCTGGGACGTACGCCTTCACCTCGACGTCGACGGCGTGCGCACCACCACCCGGCTCACCGCGGCCGAACCCGGCCTGGTCACCGGACAGTTGCCCGTCCGGCCCCGGCTCACCCGACTGGTCGCCGACCGCATCGAACCGGTTGTCTCCACGCGCGGGCACCTGTCCTTCCGGCTGGTCCCCGACAAGAAGGCGAACGTCCTCGTACAGCGCGGCGTGCACGGCCGGGCCGGCACGCTCGCCAAGTCGGGCTACCGCAAGGCCCGTTCCCTGCGCAAGGAACTCACCTCGGGGGAAACCAAGATCCGCCTCTACCACGAGGTGTTCAGCCGGCTGCCCGTCAGGAAGGGGCTCGTCGTCTTCGAGAGCCACCTGGGCCGCCAGTACAGCGACAGCCCCCGGGCTATCTACGAGGAGATGCGCCGCCAGGGCCTGGAGTTCCAGGCGGTCTGGTCGCACACCGGCAGTCCGGACGGTTTCCCGGACGACGCCACCCTCGTACGCCGCTGGTCGCTGCCCTATCTCAGGGCGCTCGCGCAGGCCGAGTTCTGGGTCGACAACCAGAGCTACCCGCTGAAGCTGACCAAGCGGCCGCAGACGACGTACATCCAGACCTGGCACGGCTCAGCGCTCAAGCGGATGGGCTTCGACGAACCCGAATGGAAGCTCAAGTCCCGCGAGGCGCAGGCCGAACAGCAACGCACCCTGGACCGCTTCGACCGGTTCCTCGTCCGCTCCGAGCACGATGTGCGCACCCTCGCGCGGGCGTTCCGGCTCCAGGAGCGGACCCTGCTGCGGGTCGGCTACCCGCGCAACGACGCCCTCGCGCAGGCACGGCAGCGGGAGGAGGTCGACGGGCGACGTGAACGCGGCGCGCCGGCCGCCGAGTTGGGCATCCCCGAGGACAAGCAGATCCTTCTGTACGCACCGACCTTCCGGCACCGCGGCAGCGGACAGCGGCGGTTCGAGCTGCCCTTCGACGTGGAGCGCTTCGCCGACACCTTCGGCGACCGCTATGTCCTCCTCGTCCGCTCCCACTACCTGAACCACGTCGTGCTCCCGCCCTCCGTCCGCGGCCGTGTCATCGACGTCACCGCGTACCACGACATGACCCCGCTGCTCGCCCTCGCCGACGGGCTGATCACCGACTACTCGTCCGTGATGTTCGACTACGCCCTTCTCGACCGGCCCATGTTCTTCTTCGCGTACGACTACGACGCCTACGTGCACGAGGGCCGCGGCACCTACTTCGACCTGCTGGAGCGGGCACCCGGCCCCGTCGTACGCACCGAGGACGAACTGCACGCGGTGCTCGGCTCGCTGGAGGAACAGTCCGTCAAGTACGCACCCAAGCGTGAGCAGTTCACCGCCGACTTCGGCGAGTACGACAAGGGGACGGCGGCGCGGAGCGTCGTCGACCAGTTCTTCGCACACTGGAGGCGTGGATGACCGGCCGTTCGCAGCGGGACATCTTCTTCGTCTCCAACAGCGTCGACGAACTGGGCGGGGTGACCACCTGGTCGCACCAGATGGCCCGCCTGTTCACCGAGCGCGGCCACCGCGTGCACGTCGTGGGCGTCACCCGGCCCGCCGTCCCCCAGGACCTCGGCGAAGTCCCGTACGCCACCACGACGTTGTACGAGGTCCATCCGCCGCGTGTCGGACCGGCGCGCGGACTGCGGGGGCGGCTCGACGTCACCGAGCGGAGGCTGCGCGCCGAACGGCGGGCGGGCATGCGCGAGCAGGCGGCCGAGCTGACCGCGCTGTTCCGGGCCGCGCGGCCCGGCGCCGTCGTGATCGTCACCCAGGTGTGGGCCATGGAATGGGTGGAGCTCGCCGACACGGGCGGGCTGACCGTCATCGGGATGAGCCACGAGTCCTTCGCGTACGCCCGGACGACCTCGCGCTTCCGGCGGGTCCTGAAGTACTACAAGGACGTCGACCGGATGCTGGCGCTCACCCGCGAGGACGCCGACCTGTGGATCGGGCAGGGCATGAACAACGCGTCCTTCATGCCGAACCCCATTCCGTTCATGCCCGAGGTGCCCTCGCCGCGCACCGGGAACGTCGTCGTCAGCATCGGACGGCTGGACGACCAGAAGGGCATCGACATGCTCCTCGACGCCTGGGCCGAGACCGCCCCGCGCCACCCCGACTGGCGGCTGCGGATCTACGGCTCCGGCGAGGACGAGGAGATCCTGAAGAAGCAGTGCACGGCCCTCGGGCTCGACGGCTCCGTCGACTGGATGGGGCGGACGAGCGACGTGCCGGGCGCGCTGCGGAGCGGTTCGGTCTTCGTGCTCTCCTCGCGGGGCGAGGGGTTCCCGCTCGCCCTCATGGAAGCCATGGCCGCCGGTCTGCCGTGTGCCGCCTTCGACTGCGCGCCCGGCGTCCGCGAGATCGTCCGGGACGGCGAGGACGGTCTGCTGGCCACCCTCGGCAACACCGGTGAACTGGCCCGCCGGCTCGACACGTTGATGTGCGACAAGACCCTGCGGGACGCCATGGGCGAGGCGGCGCGCACGAACATCCAGCGCTTCGCGACGGACGAGGTCGTCCGCAGGTGGGAGGAGCTGTTCGCGTTCCTGGAGCGCTGAGCCGTCGCCGCTACGGGGCGATCCCGGGGTGCCGAGAAGCCGTACGCGCGGACTCCGGGAGTGCCGGGCGATCGCCGGTGCGCGGAACGACCGGAGGCGGAGCCGTCCCACGGCTCCGCCTCCGGCGTTGTCCGAGCACTACTTGCCCGTGAACTTCTCGTACTCCTTGAGGACGTCCTCGGTCGGGCCGTCCATGCGCAGCTCGCCGCGCTCCAGCCACAGCACGCGGTCGCAGGTGTCGCGGATCGACTTGTTGTTGTGGCTGACCAGGAAGACCGTGCCCGCGGTCTTGCGCAGCTCGCGGATGCGGGCCTCGGACCGCTTCTGGAAGGAGCGGTCGCCGGTCGCGAGGGCCTCGTCGATCATCAGGACGTCGTGGTCCTTGGCCGCCGCGATGGAGAAGCGCAGCCGCGCGGCCATGCCGGACGAGTAGGTCCGCATCGGCAGGGTGATGAAGTCGCCCTTCTCGTTGATGCCGGAGAAGTCGACGATCTCCTGGTAGCGCTCCTTGACCTGCTCGCGGCTCATGCCCATCGCGAGGCCGCCGAGATAGACGTTCCGCTCGCCGGTGAGGTCGTTCATCAGGGCCGCGTTGACGCCGAGCAGTGAGGGCTGGCCGTCGGTGTAGATCCTGCCGTTCTCCACCGGGAGAAGGCCCGCGACCGCCTTGAGCAGCGTGGACTTGCCCGAGCCGTTGGTGCCGATCAGGCCGATGGCCTCGCCCCGGTACGCGATGAAGGAGACGCACTTGACGGCGTGCACCTTGCGGACGCCCGCCGCCTTCTCGGACTGCTTGCGGCGCAGCATCCGGTTGAGGGCGGCGGTGGCGCTGCCCCGGCCGGCGCCGGTGCCGTTGACGCGGTAGACGATGTCGACGCGGTCGGCCACGACGGTGGGGATGGGCTCGGAGCCGGTCGCGGTGGTGTCCCCGGCCGTGCTCTCGGTGTCCTGCGGCCGGATGTTCTGCGTGATGATGTCAGCCACGGCCGTACGTCTCCTCAGCCTTCCAGAAGTAGATGAAGCCGCCGACGCCGGCGACCAGCGCCCAGCCGACCGCGAGCGCCCAGACGTGGTGCGGCAGCTGGTGCGCGTGGAAGCTGTCGATCAGCGCGAAGCGCATCAGGTCGATGTAGACGGCCGCCGGGTTGCTCTCCAGCAGGATCATCGCCCAGCGCGGCAGGTCGCTGCCGCTGAGCACCTTGTCGATGCTCCACATGACGCCCGAGACGTACATCCAGGTGCGCAGCAGGAAGGGCATGAGCTGCGCGATGTCCGGCGTCCTGGCGCCCATCCGCGCCATGATCATGGCGACGCCCGCGTTGAACGTGAACTGGAGCACCAGCACGGGTACCGCGAGCAGCCACGAGGCGCTCACCGGGACGCCGAAGCACAGCAGGATGACGACGAGTGCGGCCATCGAGAAGAGCAGCTGCTGGAGCTGCTGGAGGGCGTACGACACCGGCAGCGCGGCGCGCGGGAAGTGCAGGGCGCGGACCAGGCCGAGGCTGCCGGAGATCGCCCGGGTGCCGGCCATGATCGAGCTCTGCGTGAAGGTCCAGATGAAGACGCCGGTGACCAGGAACGGGATGTAGTCCGGGACACCGTGCTTGGTGCCGAGCAGCACACCGAAGATGAAGTAGTAGACCGCCGCGTTCAGCAGCGGGGTCATCACCTGCCACACCTGGCCGAGCTTCGCCTGGCTGTACTGCGAGGTGAGCTTGGCGGTGGCGAAGGCGGTGATGAAGTGGCGCCGTGCCCACAGCTGGCGGACGTACGCGCGCAGGCTCGGGCGGGCGCCGCTGACGGTGAGGCCGTACCGGGCGGCGAGGGCCGCGGCGTCGTCGGCGGGGGAGGCCGGCGTCGCTGTCGGGGGCGATGTGTGGAGGACCTGGCTCACATCCGTTGCTTTCGCTCGGGGGGTGGGGTGCGCGAGGTCCGTCCCGAACGTTTCCGACGTCGTCGTTCTTGCCGTTTTCTTACGTCGGGACGGGTCCGTATCGTCGCAACGTGAGCGTAGGCCCAGTGGACGTCGGAACGCAACCGTATCGTCGTAACGGCCTATGCTGGTGCGCATGACGACGAACGCCGATACCGCCGCGAGTGCCGCCACGCCCGCGCCGGCCGCCGGGAAGGCCCCGCGTCGCCGGGCTCCCGCCGGTGCGGCCGTCCTCCGGGAGGATGTGACCGAGGCCATCCGTGGTGCCGTCTTCGAGGAACTCGCGGCCGTCGGCTACGCCCGGATGTCGATCGAGGGCATCGCGCGCCGCGCCGGTGTCGGCAAGACCGCGGTGTACCGGCGCTGGCGCTCCAAGCTCCATCTCGTGCTCGACCTGGTCTCGGCGGTCGCGGTCCAGGGCCTGCCCGCCCCGGACACGGGCTCTCTGGAGGGCGACCTGCGACTGCTGTACGAGGTCACCTCGCGCGCCCTGCGGCATCCGGTCGCCGGCCAGATCATCCCCGACCTGCAGGCCGAGGCGGCCCGTAACCCCGAGATCGCGGACGCCATGCAGAAGGCGCTGCGGGAGGGCCAGCAGGGGGTCGCGAGCGGGATCGTCGCGGCGGCGACCGCGCGGGGCGAGGTGCGCGAGGGGGTCGACCTCGACCTCGCGCTCGACCTGATGTCGGGGCCGCTGTACTGGCGCGCGGTGGTGGTCCGCGGCCCCAAGGTGCCGAAGGGCTACCTGGCGAGCCTGGCCCGCGCGACGGCGGCGGCGTTGAAGGCGCTGTGACCTGAGCGGTACCGGCCCTTCGTGCCCGCTCACTCGCCCGCTCGCTCGCCGGGCCGGTTCCCTCGCTCGGCCGGTTCTCCGACCGTCAGGTTCCTCCGGCCGCCAGGTCTCCGGCCCGCTCGGACCCTCAGACGCTCAGTCCTTCATAGCCAGGAGCCCGAACAGGTCGGGCACTCCACCCGGGCCCGCCTCGGCGGTGCGCACAAGGCGCAGCCCCGCCGCGGTGGTGGCGTTGAGGAGGTCCGCGAGCGGCAGGTGCCAGGCCCCGACGCGAGCCCGAACGCCCGCCGGGTTCCACGCCTCGAAGCTGCGGGAGCGGTCGGCGTACCGCTCGTCGACCACGATGCTCGGGCGCTCGCTCCAGTCGGCGAACGCGCCGATGTAGCACGGGTGCACCCCGAGGTGCACGAACCGTCCGCCAGGTCGCAGCACCCGGGCGACCTCGCTCAACACGGCCGCGTAGTCCGGAACATCCGTGTGGGCGAGCACGCACGCGGCGGCCGGCAGGGAGCCGTCACGGAACGGCAGCGAGGTCGCGTCGGCCTGCACCACGGGCAACCGCCGCACGGCATAGCTCAGTTGACCACCGGACAGATCCACGCCCACGGGTGTCCAGCCCTGCTCGGCCAATGCCGGAGCATGGGCTCCCGTGCCGCAGCAGACGTCGAGGCAGGTGCCCGTGCCGGGGTCCAGGAGCTCCCCGATCGTGTCGTGCACACGCGCGAGGTACTCCCCGGCGGTGCCCGCCGACATGAAGTCGTTGTACCAGTCGGCGTGTGTGTCGTACGTCGCACCGGATCCCATGGTGTCGATCGTAGGGACGCCGTTCCGGGCCGTGGGCGGCGTTCGCTCAGGGCATGTACTGCCGGCCGTGCTGCTTCGGGGACCGGACCCCGTCCCGGGCCGCCGGGGCTAGGTGCAGCTGGCTCCTGGGTGGTGGCGTACCCAGCCCGACCAGGCTGAGGTGATCATGTCCTCGACGTCGTAGCGGGCCTTCCAGTCCAGTTCGGTGGCGATGCGGTCGGCGGAGGCGACGACGCGGGCCGGGTCGCCGGGGCGGCGCGGGGTGGTGACCGGGGGCCGGTCGTAGCCGGTGATGGCGTTGATGCGGTCGATCATCTCGCGGACCGAAACGCCCTCGCCACGGCCGATGTTGAGGGTCAGGTCGAGACCGGGGGAGGACTGGAGGGCGCGGGCCGTGGCCACATGCGCCTCGGCCAGGTCGACCACGTGGATGTAGTCGCGGACGCACGTGCCGTCGGGGGTCGGGTAGTCGTCGCCGAAGATGCGCGGCGCAGCGTTCTGCGTCAGCTTCTCGAAGACCATGGGGACGAGGTTGAAGACGCCCATGTCGGCCAGTTCGGGGGTCGCCGCGCCGGCCACGTTGAAGTAGCGCAGGGAGGCCGTGGCCAGCCCCGTGGCGCGACCGGTCGCGCGCACCAGCCACTCGCCCGCCAGCTTCGTCTCGCCGTACGGGCTCATCGGCACGCACGGCGTCTCCTCCGTCACCAGCTCCACGTCCGGCATCCCGTACACCGCGGCCGAGGACGAGAAGACGAAGGCGGACACGGGCGTCGCGGTCACGGCCTCCAGCAGGACGCGCAGGCCCTCGACGTTCTCCCGGTAGTAGTGCAGGGGCAGGTCCACGGACTCGCCGACCTGCTTCTTCGCCGCCAGGTGGACGACACCGGTGACGGAGTGCTCCGTGAGCGTCCGGGCGAGCAGCTTGCCGTCCAGGGTCGAGCCGACCACCACCGGAACGTCCGACGGCACCCGCTCGGCGATCCCCGTGGACAGGTCGTCGTACACCACGGCCCGCTCACCCGCCTCGCGCATCGCGCGGACGACGTGCGCTCCGATGTAGCCGGCGCCGCCGGTGATCAGCCAGGTCATGTGCGGCCGTTCCCCTCGTCAGTGTGCGTGGTGCGTGGTGCTGGGTGCTGGGTGCTGGGTGCTGGGTGCGTCGTGCGGTCCGGGACGGGCGCGCGCGTACGGTGTCCGCGTTCGCGCGCAGTGTCTCCGCGGCAGCCTCTCCGCGTATTCGCTTCTTCGCGTATTCAGTGAAGCAGGCGGGCCACCCTTCGGTACACCACTTCGGTCATTCCTCGCCAACCGGACGCCGTGCGCAGAGCCAGTGCCCCCGCGTGCGTCCGGTACGGCTGCACGAGATGAACACCGGACCCACCGGACCCACCGAAAACACCGAGAACACCACGCCGACCGCCCAGAACCGCGCGGCGGCGCAGCAGGCCGGGGCCGCCGCGCGCGTGCGCCGTCACCTCCCGGCTCGTGCCGTCGCGAAAGCACACGGTCAGGCGCAGGTCCCAGGTGCCCGCGCCCAGCTCCGACAGGTCCACCGGAGTCTGTGCCGACCAGCTGTCGCCGTAGCGGTCGGCCAGCAGGGGCGCCGTGCCGCGCAGGCCCACCCGGCCGTCCTCCCGGTGGGTGAACTCCACGTCCACCGAGGTGGGGCCCGCCTCCGCCATCCGCCCGTACAGCTCGTGCAGGCGCAGCCGCAGCCGGGTGCCCCGCGCGCGGGGCCGCAGTTCCGCGTCGACGGCGGCCGGCAGGAGGTGGGCCGGGCGGTCCAGGAAGTTCTCCAGGGTGACCTGGGGAAGGTCGGAGGACCAGACGGGGGTGCCGTCGGAGGCGCGGGCGTAGGGCGGGAGCAGCCGTGCGGGGCGGGCGGCCAGCTCCCTGAGGCGGGGCAGGTCGCGCGGGGCGGGGGAGGAGAGGATCACGCGGGCGACGAGGCGGCCGGGGGCGGTCGGATTGACGGTGAAGTCGGTCGCGTCGAAGGTCGACAGGTACGCGCGCGTGAGGTCCCACCAGGCGCGCCGGTATTCGGGAGTGCGCAGTTCCAGTTCGCGGGTGTACATCCGCAGCTCGTGGTCGAGGAACTTGGAGTGTGCGGCCCGCGCGAGGTGCTTCTCGCCGGCGCCCAGGAGGATCTCGTACGCCGCTTGGTTCGCCTCGGTCCGTGCGCGCCAGTTGCCGATGCCGGCGCGGTCGAGCGAGATGGACAGGCGTTCGGCGGTGCGCCGGACGTGCCAGATGTACACGGTGTCGGGGATCAGCGCGACGCGCGGCGCGGCGGCCAGCACGCGCGCGGTGAACACGAAGTCCTCGTACGGGAAGCGGCCTTCGGGGAAGCGGATGCCGTGCTCGCGCAGGAAGTCGGTGCGGTACAGCTTGTTGACGCAGAGGGTGTCGTGCGCGAGACGGAGGCGGCGCGAGGGGTGGGGTATCAGGGCGGGCCGCGCGTAGAGCGCGGGCTCCCAGGGGATCTCGCGGCCCGAGGGCAGTTCGCGGCGCACGCACAGCCCGGCCGCGACCTCGACGCCGTGTTCCTCGGCGGCGCCGAGGAGCGCGTCCACCGCGCCGGGCGGCAGCACGTCGTCGCTGTCCAGGAACATCACGTACCGGGCCGCGGCCGCGTCGATGCCGTCGTTGCGGGGACTGCCGCAGCCGCCGCTGTTGGCCGGGCGGTGGATCACCGTCAGGCGCGGCTCTCCGGCGGCGAGTGCGTCGAGGAGGGCCGCGCTGCCGTCCGTCGAGCGGTCGTCCACGGCGATCACCTCGCGCACGGCCGGGCCCTGGGCGAGCGCCGAGCGCACGGCGTCCGCCACATGGGCGGCGTCGTCGTACCCGATGACGACGATGCTGACCTGCGCATGGTGAGGGTTCATAGGATCCACGGGGCGGATCGTAGGTATTTCGGGTAATTCTCCGTTAAGAGTTGCTCACTGTCTTGTTCGGAGTGCGGCGGGAATCCGGTGTGGGCTCCGCGCGGGCCGGTCCGGCCTGGTGCGGTGCGGGGCGGTCGTGGGCAGGCCCGACCGCCACAGCCGTACGAACGACACGATCGCCGCCGCCGCCAGCAGGCCGTTGCGTACGAGCATCAGCACGCAGCCCGTCCAGGTGCTGTGCACGACCTCGCCGTACAGCCCCGGGTACACGGCCGAGCTGACCGCGGTCGCCGCCACGATCAGCGCGGCGACCGGGCGTTGTGTGGTGTGCCGCGAGGTCAGGCAGACGGCGGCGAGGCCCAGCAGCCACACCATGTACTGGGGGCTGATCACCCGGCTCGTCACGGTGAACAGCAGGACGGCGGTGAGCGCCGCGTCGTACGGGGTGGCCGCCGTCCAGCGCCGTGCCCGCACCCGCCACAGCAGCAGGAGCCCGAACGCGGCGACCGTCAGGGCGAGTGAGCAGGCCGCGACCGAGCTGACGTACGGTCCGACGAACTCCATCGCGCCGTACTGGTAGCGGACCCTGCCCGGCCATCCGGCGCGGTGCGCGAAGCCCAGTACGGTGCCGCCGAGGGACTCGATCTGCACGCCCCGGCCGCTCTGCTGGCGCAGGAAGTCGAACGAGCCGCTGAAGACCGTCGCGAGGACGGCGAGCAGCGCGGCCGCGGTGATGGCCGCCGAGGTCCGGACCTCCCGGGTGGTGCGGCCCCGGGGTGTGCCGATCAGCGCCAGCGCGGGCCACACCTTCACCAGGGCCCCCATCGCGGCGAACGCGCCGCACGCGCGCGTGGAGCGCGAAAGCGTCAGCAGGGAGATGACGGCGAAGGCGGTGACCTGCACGTCGTACCGGGCGAGCGGGATGTGCAGCAGGAGAGGCAGGCCCAGGACCCACAGGCGGGCGCCGCGCAGACTGCTGCCGGGCCGCCGTCCCGCGCGCGTGAGGGCGACGGCGATCACCGCGTCGGCGACGAGCGTGAGCGTCACGAACGCGGTGAAGTACGTCAGCGACGGCAGCAGCGCGGGCGCCAGCAGCACCGGGCCGGCGCCCGGCGGGTACTGCCACAGCCGGTCGCCCACCGGGAACGCGCCCTCGGACAGGACGCCGTACCAGCGGAAGTACAGATGGCCGACCTCGCGGGACACCCCGCCGCCGCCCAGCGGGGCGAGGTGGTCGTGGGCGAGAAGCCACAGCATCAGGGCGCGGCTGGCGAGCCAGGCGACGGCGAGGGTAAGCGGGCGGTGGTTCCTGAGGACGCTCATCAAGCCCGGATCGTAAGCCGCATGGATGGGTCATACCGTCCGATACGCCGTCAATACCGATCAAAGGTTGTTTAATAGCAAAAAATCGTGCCCATGGTGCATGCGTGGGTGAGGCGGTCGGCGGCAGGGCGTCCGGAGGCGGTGGCCGTTCTCCTGCCCGTGCTCGTCATGCTGGCGATCGGGCTCTGGGGGCTCGACCGCGGCGGCATGTGGCGCGACGAGGCGGTGACCTTCCAGGTCGCGCGGCGCTCGGTGCCCCAGATCTGGCATCTGCTGCACTCCGTGGACGCCGTGCACGGCCTCTACTACCTCCTCATGCACCCCGTCCTCGCCCCGTATCCCGGCGAGGTCGCCCTGCGCCTGCCCTCCGTCTGCGGAGCCGCCGCGACCGCCGGGTTCGTGGCAGCCCTCGGGGTCCGCCTGTGCCGCCCGCGCGTCGGCCTGTGGGCGGGACTGCTGTACGCCGTCACGCCCATGACCGGCCACTTCGCCCAGGAGGGCCGCTCCTACGCGCTCGTCGCGGCCGGCGCGGCGGGAGCGACCCTGCTGCTGGTGCGGGCCGCACGGTCGACCCGGCCGGGACCCTGGTGCGCGTACGGAGCGACGGTCGCCGTCACCTGTCTGCTGCACGAGATGGCCCTGCTCCTGCTCCTCGCCCACGCGACGACACTGGCGCTCGCACGGGTACCGGCGCGGGTGTGGCGGGCCTGGATCGCCGCCGCCGTGGCCGTGGCCCTGGTGCTGGCGCCCCTGGTCCTGGTCTCCCGGGGTCAGTCCGCACAGGTCGCCTGGCTGCAACGGCCCGGCCTCGGCAGCGTGCGGCGCCTGCTCGGGCTGTTCACCGGCCCGGCCCGGCTCGTGATCGTGCCGTACCTGGTCCTGGCCGCCCTCGCGGACGGCCCGGCGCGGACCCGGCGTGGCGCGCTCTCGCTCCCGGCCGTCGCCCTGCCCCTGGTGGCCGTGCCGCCGGCGGTGCTGCTGGCGGTGTCGCGCTGGTCGCCGCTCTACGACGAGCGATATGTGCTGTACGCCCTCGCCGGGGCCCCGCTGCTCGCGGCCGCCGGAGCCGACCGCCTGGTGACGAGGCTGGCGCGGCCGCTGCCCCACGTGGTGCTCACCGGCGTCCTCGCCGTGACCCTCGTCTTCGCCGTCCAGCTCCCGCTGCTGCGCCGGGACCGCGTCCCCGACCGCCGCCCCGACAACCTGGCGGCCGTCTCCGCCCTGGCCCACCGGGAAGTGCGCCCCGGCGAACCGGTGCTGTTCCTGCCGTCGCTCGCGCGGCGCGCGGCGCTGGCGTACCCGCAGGGCTTCCGCGGCGTCCGCGACGTCGCCCTGAGCGTCCCGGCGCCCGCCTCCGGAACGCTGTACGGCCGGGAGGCGAACCCCGGCGAACTGCGCCGGAGGCTGGACCGGCTCGACCATGTGTGGCTGGTCGCCGAGCCCTTCGCGACGGCCCGGGCCTGGTACCCGGGCAACCCGACCGAGCGCGTCAAGCTGGCCGTGGTCGACGAGGAGTTCGTGCCCCGGGAGCAGGTCGTACGCAGGGGTGTGACGCTGCGCCTCTATGTGCGCAGGCCTACATACATCCCGGGGAATCCGACAGCGCAGCCTCGTCCAGCGCGGCCGTCAGCCGGTCGAGCCGGGCCCGGAGCTCTCGGATCTCCTCCAGGTCCGCGCCGGTAGCGGCCGCGATCCGGCGCGGTACGGAAAGCGCGCGCTCCCGGAGCGCGGCCCCCTCCGCGGTGAGCCGCACCGTCACGGACCGCTCGTCCCGCGCGCTGCGCTCCCGCAGGACGAGCCCCGCCGCCTCAAGCCGCTTCAGCAGCGGCGACAGCGTTCCCGAGTCGAGCCGCAGATGCTCGCCGACCTTCTTGACGGGCAGTTCGCCGTGCTCCCACAGCACCAGCATCACCAGGTACTGCGGGTAGGTGAGTCCGAGGTCCTTGAGGAGGACCCGGTAGACGCCGCCGAAGGCGCGCGAGGCGGCGTTCAGCGAGAAGCAGATCTGCTCGTCGAGGCGGAGGAAGTCCCCGTCGGGCGGGGCCTGGGGGCTCGGGGCGGGTGTTGCGGTCATGCCCCCAGGATAGCTCTTGCAGGCAATTAAGTTGTGCACAACTTAATTGTGTGCTCTAATTCTGGTCGTGGGGCGCCGGACCGGCAGCCCCCGCCAGGATTTCGACTTGAGAGGGATGGTCCCCATGGACGCGCTCTACACCGCTGTCGCCACCGCCACCCACGGCCGCGAGGGCCGCGCCGTCAGCTCCGACGGCACGCTCGACCTCCAGCTGGGCATCCCGGTGGAGATGGGCGGCAGTGGCCAGGGCACCAACCCCGAGCAGCTCTTCGCCGCCGGCTACGCCGCCTGTTTCGCGAGCGCCCTCGGCCTGGTCGGCCGTGCCGCGAAGGTCGACGTCACCCAGGCCGCCGTGACCGGCGAGGTCGGCATCGGCAAGCAGGGCGAGGGCTTCGGCCTGGCCGTCACGCTCCGCGTCGAGCTGCCCGACACCGTGGACGAGGCCACCGGCCGCAAGCTGGTCGAGCAGGCCCACCAGGTCTGCCCCTACTCCAACGCCACCCGCGGCAACATCCCCGTCGAGCTCGTCATCGAGTAGGGCGGACCCCGGAACCGGCTGCTCCCGCACCGGTCGTCGTGCCGGTGCCGGTGCGGGGGCCGGTACCGGCACGCTCGTCCATGACCGGGCCGGCCCCCGTGCCGACCCGGGCCAGCACCTCCCCGGTCTCCCGGCTCCACGCCACCACCGTCGCCTCCTCGGGCACCCGCCGCCAGCGCGTCAGCAGCAGCCAGCGGACGTGGTACCGGCGGGCGACGGCGGTGCGTTCGGCCCGGGTCGAGGCCGGGTCGAGATAGCCGCGGACCGCCGCGAGCCGCCGCAGCCGCTCGCCCTCGTCGAGGGCGGGGTCGGGCCAGGCGGGCGCCGCGAGGTCCGGGCCGTAGCCCGCGATCAGGTGGACGGAGTAGTACCCGTCCGTGATGACCGCCTCGCCGGGCCGGATGTGCCGCGCCGCCCAGTCGTAGGTGGGCCAGCGCGGCGGCTGGTCGAAGCCGACCGGGTCGAGCGAGCGCGGCACCACCGCCCCGGCCTGCACGGTGAGGAACCCGACCAGGGCGCAGGCGGCGGCGGTCCCGCCCAGCAGCCGCCGCCCCGGACCCCAAGGCCGCGGCGCCGCCAGCTCCACCCCGAGCGCGAACTGGAGCGGCACCAGCGTGAGCCCCAGGATCCTGCCGTACGTGTAGTGCCCGCTCACCCGGCCGTACGCCACCACCGCGCACTCCAGCGCGAACATCAGCACCAGGGGATCGCGCCACCCGTGCCCCCCGCGCCGCCGGGCGCGCCGGACCCGCAGCCACAGTGCGGGCACCCCGGTCAGCGCCAGCCAGAAGTGTCCGGGCATCCCGTCGTAGAGCCGCTCGTGCATGGCGTCCACACTGCGGTCCCCGGTCAGCCCGAAGACGTCGAAGTACGGCCAGCAGGACGCGACGAGGAGCGCCACCGCGCCGGTCAGCAGCCACCGGGCCGCCACGGCCGGCCGCCATCCGCGCTGCCCGCCCGCCACGAACGCCACCGCGCCGAGCACCGCCGCGATCGACGTGATCGGATGCACGAGCAGGATCAGTCCGTACAGGGCGCCGAGGGCCCCGTACCCCCACCAGCTCCTGAGGCCGCTCGGGCCCACGTACCGGACGGGGCCGCCGGTGCCCGCCGCGCGCGCGGCCGTGAACGCCCAGGCCCAGAAGGCCAGCCCGATGGCGAACGTCGAGGGATAGCCGAGGTTGCCGGTCATCGACATCAGCCCGAGGTAGCCGCTCCACCAGGCCCGCTCGGTGCCCCACAGCAGCACCATCGCGAACAGGCAGAGGACCGGCGCCCAGGGACGGGGTGTCAGCACCCGCACGAAGCGGCCGACGCCGGTCAGTAGCACCAGCAGGTTGACGGGGCCGGACAGCCGCACCACCACCCAGCCGCCGAGACCGGTCAGCCGGGCGAAGGCGCCCTGCGCCACCGCGTACGGCGAGTAGTACGGACTGCCCGCACCCGGCAGATCCGCCGTCGGGTGCAGTGGACGCAGCAGGTTCGCCCGCAGGCGCTCGACGACCGCCGCGTGCTGTCCCGCGTCGCAGCACAGCGGGATCCGCCAGTAGGCGAGCGTCATCACCAGCCAGAACAGGGCGCCGAAGAACTGGTACGGCGTCGGACGCCAGGCGCTCCCGCCGCGCAGCGCGGTCGCACCGCGGACGGCCCCGCGCCGTGCGAGGACTTCGGCGCTCATCGGGCGGTGGGGGAGACGGGCTCAGCGGTTTCCGGCATTTGCCGTATATGCCCGCCGTGATCAAGGACGTAGCCCAAGATCACCTCATCGAGCGACCTCGGTGTCCCTCCGCGACGGCCCGGGAACGGTGCCGCCGAGAGCCGCGCCCGGCCGGACGACCTCGTCGAGGAGCAGCGGAAGGCCCACCGCCGGCAGCAGCCACAGCAGCACGATCAGCCGGTCGCCCCAGATGTTGATGTCGGGGTGCCCGGCCTGGTTGAGCACTCCGGTGCCCGCCGCCGCCAGCAGGAACCCGGCGAAGGCGGGACGCCGCCGCAGCACCCCCCACCCGGCCGCCACCAGGGCCGTCAGGAACAGTGGCTCCCAGAACTGGCGGCGCACCCACTCCACCCAGAAGGCGACCTCCAGATGGAGGAACTCCGACCACGGCCGGGCGCGGTCGGGGCGCGCGAAATGCCCGGTGAGCAGGTCCTGAAGGCTCTCCGACTCGGACGGGTAGCGCAGCGCCTTCGCGAGCAGCACGGTGGCCAGCGCCCCACAGCCCGCCACCACCCCGAGCGTCCGCAGCGGCCCGTCCCACCGGCGCCGCCGCACCAGGAGCACCGCGCAGACACCGGCCAGGCACAGCCCGAGGAAGAGCGCCTGCGAGTGCTTCACGGTGAAGAGGACCGCCAGGGAGCCGCCGACCAGCCAGGTCCCGGCCCGCGCACGGCCCTCCAGCACCAGCGCGCAGCCCCACAACGCCGCCAGCGTCACGGTCAGCAGCAGGCCCTCGGTCATCGGGCGCATCGCCGTCGTCCCGCACGGCAGGACGAGGAAGAGCGCCTGCCCGGCCAGAGCCGCGCCGGTGGAGGCGCGCAGGGTGCGCAGCAGGAGGAAGACGAGGACGCCCCCGGCCACGGTGACGAACACGCTCGACGCCCACAGGCCCCACGTCACCCCCAGCACCGAGATGAACGGGACCAGCAGCACCGGATATCCCGGCCGCACCTCGAAGATCCGCATGAAGCGGGGCGGCATGAACGGCACGGTGTGTCCGGCCGTCTCCCCGGCCGCGAGCCGCGCGGACACTCCCCGCCACTGGTCGCGTCGGCACTCCGCCACGACCCGCCGCGTCGGACTCGCGCGGTGGAAGCGCACGACGTCGACGGCCTGGTTGCGCCGTGCGACGGACGCCCTTCCCGCGCAGGCGTAGTCGATCGTCCGAGCGGCGGCCTCGTGCTTGTTCTCGCCGCGCAGACTCAGCGCGTACGACAGGTAGTTCTTGGTGTCGGGTGTGTCCCGGCCGGTGACGTTGGCGAGCTGGAGGACGGCGAAGACGGCGGCGATCAGGATCACCCGGGCGCGAACGGAACGCGGTGTCCGCAGGGCCCGCGCCCGGGCCAGGAGGGGAGGCGCGGTCACGGGGGCGCTCACGGGGCCCTTCGCAGGCGTGTTCACGGGGCTGTTCACGGGGCCGTTCACGGAGCCGCTCATGAGGACGCGAGGACGTCGTGTCCCGCCTGAGCGGGGACCGGGACGACCGGGGCCGGCCCCTCGGCCTTCTCGCCGAGCATCAGCGTCCGCACCACCCGCTCGGCGGCCCGGCCGTCGTCGAACTCGCAGAACCGTGCCCGGAATCCGGCCCGCAGCCGCGCCGACTCGCCGTCCCGCCAGGACCCCGACGCGAACAGCCACGCCAACTCCCGCTGGGTGCCCGCCACATGGCCCGGCGCGTCGGCCGTGATGTCGAAGTAGGCGCCCCGGCTCGCCGCGTACGCGCCCCAGTCGTCGGCGAGCAGCACGATCGGCCGGTCCAGGTTGGCGTAGTCGAACATGAGGGCCGAGTAGTCGGTGACCAGGGCGTCGGAGGCGAGCATCAGATCCTCGACACACGGTTCGTCGGTCGCGTCGACCACGACACCGCGCCGGTGCAGCTCGGCCAGACCCATTCCGCGCGCCGGACCGTCCACGAGCGAGGGATGCAGCCGTACGACGAGGGTGTGGTCCCCGCCGAGATCGTCCGCGAACCGGGCCAGGTCGAGACGGTCGACATGGCCGCCGCGGACATAGTCGCGGCGCGTCGGCGCGTACAGCACCACCCGGTTCCCGGCCGGGACGCCGAGACGGGCACGGACCGCCGCCCCGGCCCCGTCCTCGGGGCGGGCCCGCACGAGGACGTCGTTGCGCGGACTGCCGGTGCGCAGCGAGGTGAAGTGGCAGGGGTAGGCGCGGTCCCAGACCAGCTCCGAGTGCCGGTTGGCGACCAGGCTGTAGTCCCAGCGGTCGGCGCGGCGCAGCATCTGCGGCACGTCGATTCCGTGCCGGGCGCCCGGCTTGTGCAGCAGGTCCGCGGCCATGAACTTCAGCGGAGTGCCCTGGTGGGTGTGGATGTGGACGGTGCCGGGGCGCTTGACCAGCGAGCCGGCCCAGTTGACGTTGTTCACGAAGTACGTGGCCCGCGCGGTGATCCGGCGGTAGCGCGGCGAGTCGAGCAGGACGTGCTCGGTCTCCGGCGGCAGCAGTGCCGCCTGCTCCTCGTCCCGCACCACCCACACCCCGCGCAGGTGCGGGGCGAGTTCCCGGGCCGCGGTGTACACCGCTGCGGGATCACCGAGGACCCCCCGGTGCGAGAACGCGGAGTACACCGCCAAGTGCGGGTCCAGCGGCCGGTGTTCGTGCACCGCGGACCAGCCGCGCCCGACCCGCGCGGCGGCCGCCCGGCGCACCTGCTGCCCGCGCCGGCCGAGCTCCCGGCCCGCTCGGCCCGCCTGCCGCCGCATCCGGTAGCGGGTGAAGCCGCCTTCCAGGACGCGCAGTTCGGAGGGAACGGGACCCCTCTTGTGCTTGCGGAAGAGCGCGGCCGTCAGCCGGAAGAACTCGGCCTTGTCCTCCTCCGGCAGCCGGTCCTTCTTGGACAGGATGTCGAGGCAGTGCTCGCCCATCTTGTGGTGCAGATACGGCCGCCAGCTCGACAGCTCCGGGCGGGAGCCGACGAACGCGAAGACCCGCTCGTACTGGTCGTGGATGTCGAAGTGCTTGCGGCTGGTGGTGGACAGGATGTTGCCCTGGCGGCGCTGGCGGTAGGCCAGACAGATCCGGTCCAGCGTCGCGATCCGCTCCGCGCTGAGCATCACCGGGAACGTCCAGGGGGTGTCCTCGTAGTACCCGGGCGGGAAGGCGAAGGCCTCCCGCTCCACGAACGCGCGGCGGTAGACCTTGTTCCACACCACCATCAGCAGGTCGAGGATCTCCGGGTGGTCGGCCGCCGAGAAGGTGCCGGCGCCGGCCTCCGCGAGCACCCGCGCGAGCACGTTCCTGCGGGTGCCGCCCCACCAGTAGGTGCGCGCGTAGTCGAAGACCAGCACATCCGGGTCGGCGGTCTCCTCCAGGCGGTCCGCGACGGCGCGCAGCGCGCCCGGCGTGAGCGTGTCGTCGCTGTCGAGGAAGAAGAGGTAGTCCCCGGTGGCGAGCGGCATTCCGGCGTTGCGGGCGCGTCCGAGCCCCACGTTCTCCGGCAGGTGCAGCACCCGGACCCGCGGGTCGCGGGCCGCGTAGCCGTCGAGGATCGCGCCGCAGCCGTCCGGGGAGCAGTCGTCGACGGCGATGACCTCGATGTCCGTGTACGACTGCTCCAGGACCGAGTCGAGACACTCGCGCAGAAAGCCCTGCACCTTGAAGACGGGGACGATGATGCTGAAGCGGGGCACGTCAGCTCCTTACGAGGGTGGACGCGGCGGGAGCCGGGACGCGTTCGGCGAGCGGCAGGACGGGCGGGATCGCCTCGGGGGGTTCGCCCAGCAGAACCCTGCGGACGACCCGCTCGGCGGCCCTGCCGTCGTCGAACTGGCAGAAACGCTCACGGAACCGGGCGCGCAGGGCCGTGGCGTCCCGGTCCGCGTAGGAGCCTTCGGTGAACACCTCGGCCAGCTCCCGAGGGGTGCGCGCCACCGGGCCCGGCGGCTCCTCCAGTACGTCGAAGTAGACGCCCCGCGTCTCCCGGTACACCTCCCAGTCGTCCGCGTACACGACGATCGGGCGGTCGAGGTTGGCGTAGTCGAACATGATCGACGAGTAGTCCGTGATCAGCGCGTCGGCGGCCAGACAGACGTCCTCGGAGGAACGGTGCCCGGTCACGTCGATGATCCGGCCGCCGCTCCGCCCGCGGCCCTCGTCGTAGAAGTAGTGGGCGCGCAGCAGGACGACGAACTCCTCGCCGATCTCCTCGCAGAAGGCCTCCAGATCGAGCCGGGCCTCGAAGCCGGTGCTGTAGTCGCGGTGCGTGGGCGCGTACAGCAGCGCCGTCTTGCCCTCGGGCACCCCGAGCCGTTCGCGGACCCGGACCACGTCCTCGGCGGTCGCCGTGCAGTAGACGTCGTTGCGCGGATAGCCGTACTCCAGCGCCTCGTAACCGCCCGGGAAGGCCCGCTCCCACATCTGGGTGGAGTGCCGGTTGGAGGAGAGGTTGTAGTCCCAGCGGTCCACCCTGGACAGCAACTTGGTGAAGCTGCCGCTCGCCGCGGCCACCACCGGATACGTCGACTGGTCTACGCCCATCTTCTTGAGCGGCGTGCCGTGCTGGGTCTGGACGTGCACACTGCCGGGGCGTTTGACCACCCCGTCCGCGAAGTTGGCGTTGTTGACGAGGTACTTGGCGCGGGCCAGCACCTCCCAGGCGCGCCGGCTGCCGATCACCGCGTGCTCGACGTCCTTCGGCACCGCGTCCACCGCGTCCGGCTCGACCAGGAACACCGAGCGGATGTGCGGGGCGAGTTCGCGGGCCTTGGCGTGGATCGCGGCCGGGTTGCAGGCGTAACCGCGGCCCCAGTACGCGCAGTACACCGCGAGGTTCTCGTCGAGAGGGCGGCGGAGCTGGGCGGCGTAGAGCGCGCGGGTGCGCAGCATCCTCGGCCGCGGCACCCGCCGGAGGACCCCGGTGGCGGCCCGGTTCGCGCCGCGCAGCGCACGGAACGCGCTGTAGGCGCCGGCGGCGAGCAGCCGGTGCTGCACGCCGAGACTGCCCGCCGGAACCCGGAACCCGGCCGGGCGGTGGCGCCGGTAGAGCTTGCCCGCCCGGCGGAAGAAGGCGCGGCGGCGGCGCGCGGGCACCCTGGCGGGGTGGGCCGCCGTCTTCAGGACCAGGGAGAAGAGCTGACCGAACAGCGCCTTCGACCGGGCCGCCGGCACGGTCCGTTCCGCCACCCGGACGAGGACCCGCTCGACCTGGTCGAGGAGTTCGACATGGTGCTCGCCCGGCGCGTTGAGCCGGCTGCCCTGGCGGCGCAGGTGATGCCGTACGCAGACCGTGCGCAGCAAGGCCGAGCGCTCGGCAGCCACCGTCACCAGGCCGCCCCAGCCCGCGTCCGTGAAATGCCCTTCGGGGAAGGCGAGTTCGTGTTCCGCCAGGAAGCCGCGGCGGTACGCGGCGCTCCACGCCGGGACGTGCACGCCGAGCACCTCCGGAGCCTTGTCCAGCGGAGGTGTGGTCGACTCGCCCTCCCACCAGTGCACCCGCTGATGCCCGAAGTAGAGGACGTCCACACCGGCCGGGATTCCCGCGTCCAGGGCGGCCAGCGCACCCGGCGCCAGGTCGTCGTCGCCGTCGAGGAAGAGCAGATACGCGCCGGTCGCCGCCGCGATCCCGGCGTTGCGCGCCGCGCTCAGCCCGCCCGACGGCGGCGAATGGACCGGGGCCACCCTGGGATCCCGCGCGGCGTACGCGGCGGCGACCGCCGCAGCCGGGGAGTCCGGCGCGTCGCAGACGGGGATCAGCTCGACGTCGCCGAAGGACTGGGTCAGGACCGAGTCCAGCGCGCGGGCCAGTCGCCCGGCGACTCCGAAGGTGGGCACGATGACGCTGAAGCGGGGCATTCTGTTCTTTCTCTCAAGGGGCGCCGAACGGGGGATTCATCGCCCGGGGCGCCCGGTCGGCCGCCAGGTGGTGGGCCGGGTGGGCGTGGGCCGCGAAGGGCTGGAGGGCACGCGGACTCCGGTTCAGAGGGTCTCGGTCAGGGGAACGGCGCCACCCGGAGCGGGAACGGTCGCGAGCGGTGTGGCGGACAAGGTCCCCTCCGGCGGGGCGGAGCCCGGAACGCGACGGAGGGCCGCAGCGGCCGAGGGGACCGGGTGGCGCTCGTCGAACGGGAGGAACGGCGGCAGACCGGCTGTCTCGCCGAGCACCACACGCCGTACGACACGCTCGCCCGCGCGCCCGTCGTCGTAGGGACAGAACCGCTCGCGGAACGCGGCCCGCAGCTGCGACGAGCGCGAGCCGCGCCAGTGCCCGGTCGCGAAGATGTCGATCAGCTCGTCCTCGCCGCGCGCGACCGCGCCCGGCGGGAAGGCGCGCAGGTCGAAGTAGGTGCCGCGGGCCGCCTCGTACGCCTCCCAGTCGTCGGCGTGGACGACGATCGGCCGGTCCAGGACCGCGTAGTCGAACATCAGGGACGAGTAGTCGGTGACCAGCGCGTCGGAGGCGAGGCACAGCGCCTCGACGCTCGGATGGCCGGACACGTCGATGAGCCGGCCGTCCGCACAGTCCGTGAGCGGCGCCCCGTACACGTGATGGGCACGGGTCAGCACCACGAAACGCGGACCCAGCCGGCGCAGGACGCGCTCCAGGTCCAGGCTGCCGAGCTGGGTGCGCCGGTAGTCGCGGTAGGTCGGCGCGTACAGCACGGCGATCGCGCCCCGGGGGATGCCGAGGGACTCGCGCAGCCGGGTCACGTCCGCCGAAGTCGCCTGCTGGAACACGTCGTTGCGCGGCAGCCCGTACTCCAGCGTGGTGTACGAGGAGGGGAAGACGCGCTCCCAGACCAGGGTGGAGTGGCGGTTGGCGGACAGGCAGTAGTCCCACTTGTCGGCGCTGCGCAGCAGCTCGGCGAAGTCGGTGCCGCGCGCGGCGGCCGGGCGGTCCTGGAGGTCGAGACCCATGCGCTTGAGCGGTGTTCCGTGCTGCGTCTGGATCATGATCTGGCCCGGCCGCTTCACCAGCCGCCGGTCGAAGTTGACGTTGTTCACCAGGTACTTGGATCGGGCGAGCGCCGTCCAGTACCCGGCCGTGCCGGGACGCAGCCGGCGCGTCGAGGCCGGGATCGTGTGGTGGTGTTCGAGATGCGCGATCCACTCCGTGCGGACATGCGGCGCGAAGGTGCGGAACGCGGACTCCAGGGCACCCGGGTTGCAGCCGTGGCCCCGGCCCCAGTAGCTGGAGAAGACGGCACGGTCGGCGCGCAGCGGGAGACGGAGCTGCACGCGGTAGTGGAACTGGAGCGCGGCCCCGCGCGCCGCGCGCAGCAGCCCGGTGATCAGCCGCACGACTCTCTTCCGGGTCCGCGACAGGAAGGAGAGCAGGCGGTACGTGCGATGCGTGCCGAGCCCGACCAGCGTGTGCCGCAGCCGGGTGCGGAGGCCGGCGGGTGCGCCCGGAACGCGGTAACGGCGGTAGTGCGCACGGGCCTTGCGCAGGAACTCGGCGCGCGCGGCGCGCGGCAGCCGGCCCCGTTTCACGAACACCGTGGAGAAGTGGTCGATCATGCGCCGGAACAGCACCGGGCGCCACCGGTCCAGCTCCGGGTGCGCGTCGACATGCGCGAACACCCGGTCGTACTGCTCGAAGACGTCGAAGTGCTTTCGGCTGCTGGTGCCGAGGATGCTGCCGTGCCGCCGCTGGCGGTAGTGCACGCAGACCCGGTCGAGGGTGGCGATCGTCTCGGCGGACATCAGCGCCGGATAGGTCCAGGGCGTGTCCTCGTAGTACCCGGGAGGGAAGGTGAGGTCCGCGCGCTCGACGAACTCCCGGCGGTACGCCTTGTTCCACACCACCATCAGCAGTCGGAGCAGTCCGGGCCGCTCGTCGAGCCGGAACGGCGCCGGGCCCTCCTCGGTCAGCTGCGCCGAGGCCTGGTTCCGTACGGCCTCGCCCGACCAGTAGGTGCGCGCGTAGTCGTAGACCAGGACGTCCGGTTCGCCGGTCTCCTTCAGCCGGTCGGCGATCGCGTGCAGCGCGTCCGGGGTGAGGCTGTCGTCGCTGTCCAGGAAGATCAGGTAGTCGCCGGTGGCGCGTTCGAGACCCGCGTTGCGGGCGCGGCCCAGCCCCACGTTCTCCGGAAGGTGCACGGGCAGGACCCGGGCGTCGCGGGCCGCGAACTCGTCGATGATCGCCCCGCAGGCGTCGGGCGAGCAGTCGTCGACCGCGATGAGTTCGAGATCCGGGTAGGACTGTTCGAGAACGGATTCGAGGCACTCGTGCAGGTACGCCTGAACCTTGTACGCGGGGACGATGACACTGAACCTGGGCAACGGACATCCATGGGTCGGCGCGGGCATACCTGCCCGGGAACGGCCGAAGGGGTGACTTGGTTACGCCAGATGTGGCATACGGGGGATCTCTGGTGAACGGCGAGGGGCGAACCGGTGTCCGGCCCGCCCCTCAAGCACTCCTGTGACGCCCCTATTTGACGGCGCCCGCCATCACTCCGGAGACGAACTGCCGCTGGAACGCGAAGAACACGGCCAGCGGGATCACCATCGAGATGAACGCGCCAGGCGCCAGCACATCGATGTTGTTGCCGAACTGGCGTACCTGCGTCTGGAGCGCGACCGTGATGGGCTGGCTGCCCGAGTCGGAGAACACCAGCGCGACCAGCATGTCGTTCCACACCCACAGGAACTGGAAGATCCCCAGCGAGGCGATCGCGGGACCGCCGAGCGGCATCACGACCCTGACGAACAGGCGCAGTTCACCCGCGCCGTCCAGCCGGGCCGCCTCCAGAAGCTCCCTCGGGATCTCCGCGAAGAAGTTCCGCAGCAGGAACACCGCGAAGGGCAGCCCGTATCCGACGTGGAAGAGGACCACGCCGATGACCGACCCGAAGATGCCGATCTTCCCGAAGAGTTCGGCGATCGGGATCAGCGCCACCTGCACCGGCACGACCAGCAGCCCGACCACACCGAGGAACCACCAGTCGCGGCCCGGGAACTCCATCCAGGCGAAGGCGTAGCCCGCGAGCGAGCCGATGACGACGACCAGGACGGTCGCCGGGACCGTGATCAGCGCCGTGTTGAGCAGCGAGTCGGTGATGTCGCTGTTCTCCAGGAGCTTCTGGTAGCTGTCCACCGTGAGCTGCGAGGGAGCGCTGAAGACCTTCCACCAGCCGCTCGCGCTCATGTCCTCCGGTTTGCGCAGCGAGGACAGCAGCAGCCCGATCGTCGGCACCAGCCAGAACAGGCCGACGAGCAGCAGGAATACGCGGACGACGCCACCGCTGACACCGCTCGCGATCCGCGAACCGAGCGAGGGCCTGGCCCTGTTCACCGCCGTGGCGGGTGCCGTCTTCGTCAGACGTCCGGCATGCGTGGTCATCGCCGCACCTCCCGCCGCAGCCTGCGCACATTGAAGAGCATCACCGGGATCACGAGCAGGAGCAGGAACACCGCGATGGCGCTCGCGATGCCCGGCTGGTCCTCCGAGAAGCCCTTGCGGTACAGCTCCAGGGCCAGCACGTTCGCGTCGTCCTGGGAGGAGCCCGGCGCGATGATGAAGACCAGGTCGAAGACCTTCAGCACGTTGATCATCAGGGTCACGGCGACCACCGCGAGCACCGGCGCGAGCAGCGGCACCGTGACCCTGCGGAACACCTGCCACTCGTTCGCCCCGTCGACCCGGGCCGCCTCGAGCAGCTCGCGCGGCACCCCCGCGAGCCCCGCCGCGATCAGCACCATCGCGAAGCCCGCCCACATCCAGACGTACGAGCCGATGATGGCGGGGGTGACCAGGGACGGGCCGAGCCAGTCGAGGCCGTTGTACGGCTCCTTGAAGTTGCTCGCCGGGAGCCGCAGCCGGGCTCCGTCCGCCTTGTCCGAGAGCGTGAACGTGCCGTCGTCGCCGACCTTCGCCGAGTCGACGACCTTGCCGTCCCTGACCGCCTCGATCTTCATCCCGGAGTAGCCCAGCTCGCCCGGGTCCACCCGGCCGAGCCTGCCGACGCCCTTGCCGCGGGTGAAGTCCTGCCATGCCGTGCCGGTGACCCTGCCGGGCTCGGACGCGGCCTGGACAGCCTTCTTGGCGCTGTCCGGCATCTGGTCCGGGGCGACGCCGACGAGCGGGACGGTGACGGACTGCCCGGTGTGCACGGCCTGCCGGCTGATGAAGCCGCCCTTCTCGGCCTCCAGGGGCGACTGCCGGCCCGGGTGGGCCTTCGGGAACGCCGACGACTGGGCGAAGGTGTCGTGCACCCCCACCCACACCGCGTTCGCGACGCCCTTGTCCGGGTCCTGGTCGTACACCAGCCGGAAGATGATGCCCGCCGCGAGCATCGAGATCGCCATCGGCATGAAGACGACCAGCTTGAACGCCGTTCCCCAGCGCACCCGTTCGGTGAGCACCGCGAAGACCAGCCCCAGCGCGGTCGCGACCGTCGGGGCGAACACCACCCAGATGATGTTGTTCTTGAGGGCGCCACGGATGCCGTCGTCGGTGAACAGTGCCTTGTAGTTGTCGATTCCGGCGAACCCGTCGCCCGACTGGTCGTAGAAGCTGCGGACGACCGAGTACCCGATCGGATAGACCACGAGCGCGCCGAGCAGCACCAGGGCGGGCAGCAGGAAAAGCGCCACCACGGTTCTGCGGGTGCCGGTCACGCTCTTGCGTGTACGGGCCGGAGGCACCGGTGCGGTGCCTCCGGCCGTTGCCGACGTCATCGCCGGATCAGCCCTTGTAGGCCGCTGCGGCGTCCGACTCGAGCTTCGCCTGCGTCCCCGCCACGTTCTTCGGGTTCTTCAGGAAGTCCTGCAGGTCCTTCCACTCGCCCTTGCCGGGCGTTCCGCCGAAGGCCTGCGGGGCCTGGTCGGACATGTCGAAGCGGAAGTCGTCGCCGGCCGCGATCAGCGCCTTGGCCATGGACTGCTGGACGGCGTTCGGATAGGCGGAGTCGGCCACGTTCTTGTTGGGGGAGAGATAGCCGCCGAGCTTCGCCCAGATCGTCGCCGCCTCGGGCGAGGCGAGGAAGGTCAGCAGCGCCTGGCCCGCCTTGGACTCCTTGAGCAGCACGGCCGCGTCGCCGCCGCTCACCACGGGCGCCTTGTCACCCACGGCGGGGAACGGGAACACCTTCGCGTCCGTGCCGATCTTCGCCTTGGTCTCCGCGATGTTGACGCCCACGAAGTCGCCCTCGAAGACCATGCCCGCCTTCGGCTGGTCACCGCCGGTGAACGTCTGCGTCACGGACGCCGGGAACTCCGTCTGGAGCGCGCCGTCCGCGCCGCCCGCGATGAAGTTCTTGTTGCCCCACACCTGGGCGAGCGTGGTCAGCGCGTCCTTCACGGACGCGTCCGTCCACTTGATCTTGTGCTGGGCGAGCTGGTCGTACTTCTCCGGTCCCGCCTGGGAGAGATAGATGTTCTCGAACCAGTCGGTGAGCGTCCAGCCGTCGGCGCCACCCACCGAGACGGGCGTGACACCGGAGTCGTAGATCGTCTGCGCGGCGGTGAGGAACTCCTTCCAGGTCTTGGGCTCCTGGGCCCCCGCGTTCTCGAAGACCTTGGTGTTGTACCAGACCAGCGACTTGTTGGCCGCCTTGAAGTAGACGGCGTACTGCTTGCCGTCGACCTTGCCGAGGTCCTGCCAGCCCTGCGCGTAGTTCTTCGTCAACTGCGCCTGCGCGTCCGTGCCGACGGGCTTGGCCCACTTCTTCTCGACGGCCTGCTTGATCGCGCCGACCTGGGGGAGCAGCGCGACGTCCGGCGGCGCACCGCCCGCGATCTTCGAGCCGAGGAAGTTGATGATCGGGTCCTGCGCCGGTACGAAGGTGACCTTCGCGCCCGTGCGCTTCTCGAACTCCGCCAGCACCTTCTTGAAGTTGGCCTGTTCCGCCCCGGTCCACACGGCGGCGACTTCCAGGGTGGCGCCGTCGAGCTTGGGGAGGGTGACGGAGCCCGAGCCGGTGCCGCTGCTCTCCGTGCCCTTGCCGTTGTCGTTTCCCTTGTCCTTGTCGCCGTTGCCGCCGCACGCGGTGAGGGTGAGCGCACCTGCGACGACGGCGGCCGCGGCGGCTTGTGCGGCTCTGCGGGATCGGTGTGTGGAGCGATTGAGCGACCTGCGTGTACGAGGATTGCTGCGCATCACTGCCCCGTTCTTCGTTCTTCGTCGAACGTCAAAGCGAGTGTCCCGATCGCTCCGGTCTACGCCTGGTCACTGAGGGGCGGCAAGACCGCCGGTGCTGTCAAGTGGGCGATCGTGATTGGGTCGTGACGTGCGGTCATGGAAACCGGAGGGTGCCGAAGGGGTCGGCCGGAGGCGTCGGCCGGAGGGCGCCCGGGCCGCGCGACGGCCACGGAACCGCCCGGCCACCGGTCGCGCCGAGCCGCGTGACGGTGCCAGGGGACCGCAGTGCCGGGTCGTGGAGCCAGGCGGTGAAGCCGGCCCCCGGCAGCACGCGCGTTGTCGTGCCGCGCCGAGCCGTGCCGCCGGTGCTCCGCGTGGTGCCGGCCCCGTGTCGGCGCCGCCGCGGGGCCCCGGACGAGCCCCGCGGCGGGCGGGCTACAACAGGGAGGGCACTTCGACCGCGGAGACGGAACGCGCGGCACGCTCCAGCGCACTGGCCAGCAGGGCCAGGTCCGTGGGTCCGTTGCCCAGCTCGCGGACCGGGCGGCGGGCCGGCGGGTCGCCCATGCGGTGCCACTCCAGGGGGACGACCGTCGGGCGGAGCGTGGCCGTACGGGGAATGCGCCCCGTGACCCGCCCGCCCTGGAAGGGCGTCTCCCGGCCGTCCGGTCGGAGTAGCCGGCCCCGCCCGGGAGCGGGCTCCTCCGGGCCGGGCGACGGCGTTTCGAGGGTGACGCGCAACGTGGCGGAACGCGCCAGTTCCGACCCCGCCGTACGGCCGCCGACACCGGCCGCCGCCACGAGGTGCACCCCGAGACGGTCCCCTTCGCGGGCGACGGCCTCCAGTGCCCGTACGACCGAACCGGCCGCCGGGCGCCCCGGGGACCCCAACGGCGGTGACAGCAGGGCGTCCAGGTCGTCGACCACCACGACCAGGCGGGCCAGCGGCGGCCCCGGCTCGGTCCGCTGCCGTGCGGCGGCCGGCCGCAGCCGCAGTGTCGAGCTCGGCGGGGTGTCGAGATCCGCGGCGCCCAGGGACGAGGTCCCGGTCGAGGACGGGCCGGCCGAGCGCTGGGCCACGATCCGGCCGGACGCCGCCCGCCCGGCGTGCCACTCCGCGAAGCCGAGCCGGCCCAGCAGCTCGGACCGCCGCTTCAGCTCGGCGCTCAGCGACTGGGCGAACTCCCGCATCCGCACGGGGTCGTTGGCCGTGAGGTGCGTGGTGACGTGCGGCAGGTCCGTACAGACCTGAAGCCCCTCCCCGCCGCTGCCCGCGCCATGGCCTCCCGTGCCGTCGCGTCCGTCCATCAGGACGATCCCGAGCCGGTCGGGCCGCTCGGCGGCGGCGAGGGACGCGGTCACCGAGCGCAGCAGTTCCGTACGGCCGCTGCCCGGGGGGCCCTCGATCAGCAGGTGCGGGCCCTCGACGGGCAGGTCGACGGCGACGGGGCCGCGCGGGCCCGCGCCGAGCACGGCCCGGGCCCGTCCGCCGAGCGCCTCGGTGTCGTCCGCGGCGTCCGCCCAACGCGCCATCAGGGACGCAGGGGTGGCCCGTGCCAGCCCCAACTCGTCGAGCAGCCGTGCCGCTTGAGGCAGGGGTGCGGACACGCGCGTGTGCCGGTCCCCGTGCGCCGCGTCCGTCCGCAGCGGCGCGAGGGCCCGGGCGAACCGCTCGGCCCAGGCGACCGACACGGCGTCCACGGCGGCGACGGTGCCATGTCCCACGGGGCCGCGCGGCAGCTGTCCCGCGGTGCCGGAGGACGTACGGCCCGCGCGCGGCGCGGCGGCGTCAGCGAGGGCGCCGGTTCCCCTTCCGGCTCCGGGGTGGGGGATGCCTTTGTGGGTGGATCCGTCGTGCCGGGGACCGGAGTGCGACGGCCCCGCATGCGCGGGTCCGGAGCGCGCTGATCCGGTGTGCGAGGGTCCGGCGGCTCCCGGTCCGGTGCGGTCGGGTCCGCCGCGCCGGTCCCCGGCGTGCGGCGCGCCCTCCGGGACGCGCTCGCCGGTCCCGCCCGGTGCCACCCGCATCAACCGCAGTGCGGTGGCCACGTCCCCGCTGAGCAGCGCCACCGCTCCGCACGCGCGGAACGCGGGCGACGCCTCGCAGGCCGCTTCGTACGTCTCCGTCACCGGCGACGCGGGCGACGCCGCCGCGGTCTCGGCGAGGCACACCAGATGGATTCCGGCCCGCGAGCCCTCCTGCGCGAGGCGCACCACGGCCTCCCGTACGTCGGCGCCTCCGGGGTCCCCGTCCACGACGACCACCGTGAACGGACCGTCGTAACCGGCACCGCCGTTGTCGGGGCCCTCGGCCCGCGCCCAGGAAGGCCGCCGCACCGCACCCCGCGGGCCGTCGGCGCCGGCCGGGCCGACGCTCCCGCCGTAGTCGTGCGTCCCGGTCCGGGCGGCCGGAACGGTCGCGCCGGTGCCGGTGGACAGCGGGCCCCGGCCCCCCGGTGCGCCCTCCGCCAGATGGTCCTCCAGGCGGCGCAGGAGTTCGTCGGTACGCGCCGCCGCCTGTTCGCGGTCGTACGCGAGAAGGAGACGGCAGTCCTGGCCGTGGGCCGGGCGCAGATGCGGGAGCCAGCCGAGCCAGGACCACTCGGCGCTGCGCTCCTCCACCGTGCGGCTGCGGTCCGCGCTGATGAGGACGATTTCCAGGGTGTCGGGGGAGTGCAGGGCGGCGAGCTGTGCGACGACCGCGCGGGCCAGCCCCGCGAGACGCGCCCGCGGTCCGGCCAGGCCCAGTGAGCCGGCCTCCAGCAGCCCGGCGGTCACCGGCACCGCGGGGAGCAGACCCGAGCCGTCCGGCGCGGCCCGGTCGGCCGTGCCGAGGCGCACCGTCAGCGCCTCGGGGTGTCCCGGGCCCCGCTCCCACAGCCGGGGACCCGGCCCCAGCGCGGTGAGCAGCAGGGTCGCCGGGTCCGGCCAGCTCTCGGGCGACCGCTCTACGGCGGGAAGGAGGTCCTCGACCGCGACGGCTCCGTCGTCGTACGTCTCCTGCTCGGTGCCCGCCGGTCCTCCGCGGCCGCCGGCCAGACGCCGGGCCCAGGCTCCTATACCGCCCCGCCTGCGTACCCCCGGCGGGATGTCCGTGCCTCGCGTCGGCGTGCCTTTGCGCGCACCCGGGACGACCGGGCCGAGGGCGACGGACGCGTCGGCGGCCCCGGTGCCGAAGGGCTCCTCGGCCGCGGCCTCCGTCCCGGCCCGTCCTCCGGAAGCTCCCGCGGGCCCGCCCGGGCGGGCGTCCGCGCGCGCGGACGCGCCGGGGGCGAAACCGCCGCCCTCCGCCGTCCTGCCGCGCGGCCTGCTCTCGATCCGGGGTGCCCCGCCCTGCTCCGGCACGGCCGGGGGCACCGCCCGTCCGTGCTCCAGCGCCCCGGGGACGCCGCCACCGGAGGCCCCCCACTCCGCGGTCCCGTAAGCGTGATGTGTCTCGCCCACGGGCGGGAGGGCGCCGCCCTGCGCGAGGGAGGCGCTCTCCCCGCGCGCGTGGGGCACGGCCCCGCGCGGCTGCGGCACACCCGGCGACGCACTCGGCGGCCCGGACGAGGGCGCACCCGGCTCGGTGTCGGACCTGCCCCGCGAGTCCGCCGGGGAGGAACCGCCCGGTGCCGTGGAGGCCGTGTCCGGCCGGGCGGTGGTGCCGGCGCCCGCGGGGGTGCCGGGCCGGGCGGCTCCGGAGGTCCCGTCGTCGGCGCTTCCGGCCGCCACCCGTACATGGCCCTCGCCGTCCGGCGCCGTCTCCACGGTGCCCGGGCCACCCGGAGGGGCGAGCCGCAGGGCGGACTCGCCGACACGCAGCAGCGCGCCCTCGGTGAGGCGGACCGGGCGGCTGCCGACGCGCGAGCCGTCGAGTGTCGTGCCGTTCGTGGAGCCGATGTCGGCGACCGAGACGCGGCCCTCGGGGGTGACGGTGACCGCGCAGTGCAGGCGGGACACGTCGGGGTCGTCCAGCGGCACGTCGGCGTCCGCGGAGCGGCCGATGTGGATCTGGCCGCCGTGCAGCAGGTGGACGCCACCAGCGTCGGGTCCCGCGACCACGTGGAGCTGGGCGGAGACGTCGTCCAGGTCGGGACCGGGCTCGGCGGGTGCGCCCAGGCCGAGCACGGCGCCGTCGGTCAGGGGCGGTTCGCCGAGTGTGCAGCGCTGGGCGTCGAGCCGCTCCGCGCCCGCGTAGAGCACGATCTGGCCTCCGCCGGGCTCACGGCCCCGCTCGCCCTGGGAGGTGCCCCCGCTCCCGCCGACAGCCGAGGCCAGCCCCGACGCGACCGCGGCCAGCGCCGTCCCGGCGGGCGCGGTGACCAGCACATCGCAGGCGGTGGCTCGCCCCCGCGGCTCCGAGGGCGGGCCCAGCGGGTCTACGACGGTCAGCCGGATCTGCATCGCCGTCAGGGGTCCCTTCCGCGCAGGTGTCCGCGACGAGGACGAGGCTGCGCTGCGGTCCCCCACCGCAGATTTCCCCCACCGCGCACGGGCACGTCGGCCAGTACTGGAGGCATCCTCGCACCTGCCACCGACAACACGCCCGCCCCCCACCCGTAAGTGATCTTGATTGGTCGGCTCTGCCCGTAAAAGTGCCTGACCATGGCCCGCCCGGTGTCCGCTTGAGATCGGTCACGCCCGGCCCGCGGCAACCAAGTGACCGGAGTGAGCGTCTTTCTGTCGAGCGTGAACGAGCATGAACGAGCGTCATCCGGCGCCTTTCCGTCGAACACGGACGGGGGTGCGTACGTAAGCGCTTATGCGGACCACAGACGCGCACGGGACCTATGGGGAAGCACACGAGGACGACAGCCCGGTGCCGGCTGGAGCGGCACTACAGTGGGTCGGAACACCTGTACCACGGTGATCACGGTGGTCGGACCAGGCAAGCAAGCAACAGGGAGCGCATGACGTGCGGCCGGTAGGGAGCAAGTACCTCCTTGAGGAGCCGCTGGGGCGCGGCGCCACAGGCACGGTCTGGCGAGCCCGCCAGCGGGAGACCGCGGGCGCGGAGGCGGCCGTCGCCGGTCAGCCCGGCGAGACCGTGGCGATCAAGGTCCTGAAGGAAGAGCTCGCCAGCGACGCGGACATCGTGATGCGGTTCCTGCGCGAGCGGTCGGTGCTGCTGCGCCTGACCCACCCCAACATCGTGCGCGTACGCGACCTCGTCGTCGAAGGCGATCTCCTCGCCCTCGTCATGGACCTGGTCGACGGGCCCGACCTGCACCGCTATCTGCGCGAGAACGGGCCGTTCTCGCCCGTCGCCGCCTCCCTCCTGACCGCCCAGGTCGCCGACGCGCTCGCCGCCAGCCACGCCGACGGCGTGGTGCACCGCGACCTGAAGCCCGCGAACGTCCTGCTCAAGCAGGACGGCGGCGGGATGCACCCGATGCTCACCGACTTCGGCATCGCCCGGCTCGCCGATTCCCCCGGCCTCACGCGCACCCACGAATTCGTGGGCACGCCCGCGTACGTCGCCCCGGAGTCCGCCGAGGGGCGCCCGCAGACGTCCGCCGTCGACATCTACGGCGCGGGCATCCTGATGTACGAGCTGGTCACCGGGCGCCCGCCGTTCGGCGGCGGATCCGCCCTCGAGGTGCTGCACCAGCACCTGAGCGCCGAACCGCGCCGCCCCTCGACCGTCCCCGACCCGCTGTGGACCGTCATAGAGCGCTGCCTGCGCAAGAACCCGGACGAGCGGCCCAGCGCCGAGAACCTCGCGCGCGCACTGCGCGCCGTCGCCGCGGGCGTCGGCGTGCACGCGAACGCCGCGCAGATCGCCGCCGCCGAGGGCGTGGGCGCCCTGCTCGCCCCCGACCCGGCCCCGGCGCCCGTCCCGGAGACGCCCGGCGCGGCCGACTTCACCCAGGTGCTGCCCCACAACGCGGGCTCCTACGACCCGTACGGCGCGACCAGCGTGCTGCCGCACACTTCCGGCGCCGCCGACCCCACCGCCGTGCTGCCGAACCGCGGCGCGGCCGACCCGACCGCCGTGCTGCCGCCGGTGCCCCCGCACCAGCCGGGCGGACAGCCCGGCCAGGGCGAGGACCCGCACCCCTGGCAGAACCAGATGCGCGCGGCCCGCGACCGCAATGAACAGACGCAGGTCCAGTACCTCGACCCGAACGAGGACCCGCTGCGCCGCCGCCCCCAGCGGCAGGTCGCCCGACCGCAGCAGCAGCCCCAGCAGCCCCAGCAGCAGCGTCCACAGCGCGGTCAGCAGCCGCCGCCCGGATACGGATACCCGCAGCAGCAGCAACAGCAGCAGTACGCGCCGCAGCACCAGCAGCCGCAGCGCTACGCTCCCGCGCCCCAGCAGCAGCCCCAGCCGCAGCGGTACGCGCCCGAGCCGCAGCGGCCCCAGCAGCCCGCGCCGCGTCAGCCGCGCGAGCCCCGTCAGCGCAGCTCCAACCCCATGAAGATCCCGGGGCTCGGCTGCCTCAAGGGGTGCCTGTTCACGATCGTCATCCTGTTCGTCGCCGCCTGGCTGGTCTGGGAATTCAGTCCCCTTCAGGACTGGATCGGCTCGGGCCGGACGTTCTGGGGTCAGCTGACCCACTACTACGACCAGGTCAGCGGATGGATCGAGGATCTCGGCGGAAACAACCCCCCGAGCAACTGACTCTGGGGATTTGTCGATATCTGACGGGTGATTTCGGTCTCGGCGGTGAAGGTTGGCTCCTCGGGCGCGTACTTTAAGCGGCAACACGCGTCTGTAGGAGCAGTCTTGGCACGCAAGATCGGCAGCCGGTACACCGCGAACCAGATCCTGGGGCGGGGGAGCGCCGGCACGGTGTGGCTGGGCGAGGGACCCGAGGGGCCCGTCGCCATCAAGCTGCTGCGCGAGGACCTGGCGTCCGACCAGGAGCTCGTGGGGCGCTTCGTCCAGGAGCGCACCGCACTGCTCGGTCTGGACCATCCCCACGTGGTGGCGGTGCGCGACATGGTGGTGGACGGCAACGACCTCGCCCTCGTCATGGACCTCGTACGGGGCACCGACCTGCGCACCCGGCTGGACCGGGAGCGGCGGCTCGCCCCCGAGGCCGCGGTCGCGATCGTCGCCGACGTCGCGGACGGACTCGCGGCCGCGCACGCCGCCGGGGTCGTCCACCGCGACGTGAAACCCGAGAACGTCCTGCTCGACATGCAGGGCCCGCTCGGCCCCGGTGGCTCCCACCCGGCCCTGCTGACCGACTTCGGTGTGGCCAAGCTCATCGACTCGCCGCGCCGGACCCGGGCCACGAAGATCATCGGAACGCCGGACTACCTGGCGCCCGAGATCATCGAGGGCCTGCCGCCGCGCGCCGCCGTCGACATCTACGCGCTGGCGACCGTGCTCTACGAGCTGCTCGCCGGGTTCACGCCCTTCGGGGGCGGACACCCCGGCGCGGTCCTGCGCCGCCATGTCACGGAGACCGTGGTCCCGCTCCCCGGCATCCCGGACGAGCTGTGGCAGCTCATCGTGCAGTGCCTGGCCAAGGCGCCCGCGTCGCGGCTGCGGGCGTCCGAGCTGGGGGCACGGCTGCGGGAGCAGCTGCCGATGCTGGCCGGGATGCCGCCCCTGGACGTGGACTCGCCGGACGCGGAGTCCGAGGACGAGGACGAGGAGTACGAGGAGACCGCCGAGCCGCCCGCGGCGGCACGGGCGCGGCGCGGTGCCGTCCCCCTCGTGCCGGGGGCCGCGCCCGACTCGAACCGGGACACGCACACCTCGATGCGGGTGCCGGCGCCCGACGAGCTGGCCGGCGGGGCCCGCGGCACGGCCGGGGCGCGCCCGCGGCGCGGGGCGCC
>NZ_JBEXNW010000046.1:0-67002 GCF_040611295.1 Streptomyces sp. NPDC002935 | reverse complement strand
GTCACCCACGCAACTACCTGGCATTTCTCGGCCTCGCCGCAGCCCTCTGCTGCTACAAACGACTCCTCAAACTCACCATGTAGGACACCGTCTTAGGGGGCGCAAAGGTGGGCGGCTATGGGGATCGGCGCTGGCCGGTCCCCGATGGCCGCCTCACAGGGGTCGGCGAGGCTGCGCAGTGCCGTTCGGCTCGAACGCGGAAGCTGCCGCGCCGTCCCGGTCATCAACGTCCCTTCCAGCAGAGTTACATACCCCACTTCTCAGCCTGCGGGTGAGCACTCATTCGATGCGCCCCGTTGAACCCAGTGTCCGGTGATCCACCTGTAGACCGGTAAGTGAGGTTCGTACATGTCAAAGATCGGTCCGAAACAAACCAAGCGGCGTCTCCCCACCGCTGACTGCTGCCCGGGTTGGGTGCACCTTTGCGCCCGTCAACTCAAGGACTGAGGACGGTCGCTTCATGGACTACTGCATCCCGTGCAGCCGCACGCTCAACGGCGCCGTTACCTGCCCAGAGTGTGGGGCATACGACCCCGGCATGGCACAGTTGAGCGATCGGAGAGGCGGTGCTCCGGCCGTCGAGGCCACGTTGCCGGAGGTCCGCTTGAGTAGGGGACCGAGCTCCTCCGAGTCGCCCCTTCCCGGGTCACCGACTGCCTCGCAAGACCTGTCGGCTGACCGGTACGACCGTCCGGCGCGGCTGAAGAAGTATGCCGTCCGGTCTCTTGCCGCAGCCGCCTTCACCCTCCTCGGAGGTCTGGCCACCGCATCGGTGTTTCCCCAGTCGACGGCCCCACGAGCAGCCTCGATCCCGGAACAGCCGTCCCCCGAAGAGCCCGGGGTCCGCGTTCCCGATTCACAGGCTTCACCGGAGCGTGTGACCACGCACCCAGCCCGAAAGGGCGTCCGGGACCGAAACGGTGACGGAATCCGGCGTCCTCTGCCAACGGCGACTCGCAGCACGTCACCGGTCTCTCGGCCTCCCGCCACCACCAGTGCGCCGCCACCAGTGAAGGCGAAGCCGACCCCCCGAGCCTCCAGCGGCCGCCGCCCCAGCTCGCCCTCGCAGACGGCAACCCCTTCCGCGAGGCCCTCCGCCAGTTCCTCCGCCAGCCCTTCCGCCAGTCCTTCCGGCAGCATCAGCGCCTCTTCTACCAGTTAGTGGCTCACCGAGCAGCAAAGGGGAAGCCGGTGGCTGAAACACTGGCAGGGCTCCCCAGCGCAGAAACCTCCACCTGGTCCGCGCACGGCATCCGCCTGATCGGCAGCGGGCTTGCCAGCGCCAACAGAGGCCACAACCACGCACCCGTCCGCCGGCACGTGGACCGTGGCCAGGAGTTCAACGGTGGCGATGGCGTCACCCTCACCGGCCCGGGCACCGGCGACGAGGACGGGAACATCGGCAATTCTGAACGGTGATCGGCTGCCCCAGGCGCCGTGAAGAGGTGGGTCTCGCGCTTCCAGTGGTCATGGGGTTGCGGCGGCCGCCCAGCGCGCGGCACACCAGGTTGGCAGGGCTTGGTGGCAGGGCTTGGTGACAGGTGGTGCAGACACCGGTCCAGCACCTCGGAACATCCCGGAGGGTGTCGAGGACTTGGTAGAGGGTGAGACCGGTCCGGGTGCTTTTGGGGCGAGGCGCTGTTCGGTGAGGAAGACGTGGGCGGCGGTCACGAGGTTGACGTGGTGGTGCCGGCCGGCCAGGATCGGCTTTCGAAGTGGTCCGGGCCCAGGCCGTGTTGAGTTCGCGGTAGTCGTGCTCGCTGCGCCAGCGGACCTTGGCCGGACAGACCAGGTAGTGACTGGACTCCTTGTGGGAGCCGTTCATTTCTGTCCGTCGTCCCTCTGAGCCGCATCCCACGCACTGGGCACCGACGAGTAGCCGGCACCGACGATTCGGTGCTGGGAACGTGCGATCGCCCACAGTTATGTTGTGCACAATTAAATCGCGTACTAGCGTCTGTGCGCAGTACACCACGAGAGGGAGGCGGCACAATGAATCCTGTTCGCTACGAGGACTACCGACCCATCGAACGCCCTTCCTACCAGGAGGAGATGGAAGCAGTCATCGCCCAGGTGGCGCGTCGTACTCGCGCCTCGGTCGAGCGCGAGACCGTCGGCCGCGCTGTCCGCACGGCCCACGGCAAGACCTACGGCCTCCTCAAGGCCACGGTCACGGTTGGTGACAATCCTGGCTTCTACCGGCAGGGAATCTTCGCACGGCCGACCGCGTACGACGCCGTCGTCCGCTACTCGAACGGCTTGGGCCACGACCGCCCCGACCACCAGCTGGGCGCGGCTTGCGGAATGGGCATCAAGCTGTTCGGAGTTGCCGGCCCCTCGCTGCTGGACGACGAACGAGACAGCGGCACCTTCGACCTCAACCTGATCAACAACGATGTCTTCTTCGCGAACACGGCCTACGACTACATGGTGATCGAGGATTTGTTCGCCGAACTGCCCGAGGCCCTCGTGGACCCAGCCCGCCGCAAGACCTGGATGGCGGAGTTCCTGACCCGCCGGCTGACGCTCACCGATCCCGACAGCTGGCTGTGGGACGAACTGCTCGCCATGCTGTCGTTCACCGGTGTCCCGCGCAGGAACCTGCTGTCGTACAGCTACAACAGCATGGGCGCCTTCCGGTACGGCGGCCACATCGCCAAGATCCGTACCGTGCCGACCGCCGCGTCCCTGGCCTCCATCACGCAGCAGATCGTGGACGTGCGCGCGGACAATGAGGCGTTCCGCCGCACCCTGGTGGCCGAGGCCGCGGAGCGAGACCACTCCTTCGAGCTCCAGGTCCAGCTCAACACCGATCTGGCCCGTATGCCGGTGGACAACACGTCCGTCAAGTGGCCCGAGGACCTGTCCCCCTGGGTGACGGTCGCCCGGGTGGATCTCCCGCGCCAGGCCATCGGCGGGTACGACAACCTGGCGGCCGCCGACGCCACATCGATCACGCCGTGGCGTTCACGCGAGGACCACCGGCCCATCGGCGAGATTCAGCGGGTGCGGCAGGAGGTGTACCGGCGCTCGTCCATCGAACGGCACCGCATCAACGGGCAAGAGCGGCGCGAACCGGCCGGCAGCGCTGAGCTGCTGGGCTGAGCTGCCTCGGTCGCGCCCGCCGTCGCGCAGGTTAAGTGGGCACGGCACCGCCGTCCACCGGCCCGCTGGACACCCAGGGGCGCGCAGCAGCCAGGTGGCTGGCGGATTGGGATGGTCAGCAGGTGTGTGGTGCCCCGGAGGCCGGCGCCGACTCCCGTGGCTCGGACCGGTTGAACCCGTGCACGAACCGCTCGTGCTCAGCATTCAGTTCACTCGCCCACAACCTGACGTCAACAAGGTCCCCATCCATAGCCACGCACGTCATCTGCAAGCACCTGCGACTTCAAAACCCTGGGCGTCGACTTCGCAGGGCCGCCTGTCTTTGACCGGATCGGGCCCGGCCAGTCGAGTCTGACCCGACTGATACGGGACCAGGAGGGCCGCAGGTGGGTGCTGCGGTGCCCACCGCTGGGTCGCCTGCTGGCGTCGGCGCACGACGTGGCCCGCGAGGCGCGGATTCTGACCGCGCTGGAGGGCGCTGCCGTCTCAACCCCGTGGATGCTCGGGCCGACCGACGGTCTGTGGGCGAGCAGCTCGTCGGCGCCACCTGCCTGTACGCCGTGTACGACCCGGTCTCCCGGCGCCGTTCCGTGGCCCGCGTCGGCCACCCGCCGCCGGTGGTGACCGCTCCGGATGCACGGGTGGCTCCGTCGACTGCCCGCCGGCCCACCGCTCAGCCTGGGCGGGCTGCCGTTCGAGGCCCGGGAGATCGACAAACTGTGACCTCCAGCGACCTCCAGATCCCCGCCCTCTCTGCCTCGAGCTCCCTCCGCCGCCCCCAACCAGCACGGTTGAGCACCGGTGCTGGGTGCGCGCTGACTTCAAGGCCACCCAGAGCCGCTGCGCAGTACGCATGTGGCAGGTCTCCGCCGCTGAGGAACTGACCACGCCGCTTGCACAGTTGTCCCCGTATTCACCCCCGACCCACTGCCCGCTCGGTCGGGATGCTCTCGGCCGGGGCGTTCAGGTGGCGGCCGACGGTTTCGGCGATCATGCGGACCGTGACGCCCTCTTCCGACGCGGCGTGCTGTTGGGAGCCGGCCGGGGCCCAGTACTGGTCGACCGCTCAGCTCGAATCCGTCCGCCTCGGGACTGCGTCGGGGTGATCGGCGAGGTAGTCCTGCACGATCGACAGGAAGCTCGGGTCGGGCTCCAGACTGAGGGCGGCGGCGCGTGCGTTGTCGAAGACCGCGGGTCACGAGGGCCTCGATGGCAGGGTCGGGCGCAACGGTCACCAGGCGAGCGACGGCCTCGCCGGCCACCTGCCGCAGCGTAGCGAGCATCTCGGCGACCGAGACCGTGAGCGCGGGAAGGTTGACGGGCAGCCGGCCTTCAAGCCGCCCCGGCCCGACGCCGCACTCGGCCTCCGCGATGCGCAGGATTCCCCGGACGGTGCGTCGCGGTGAGGCCAGGGCCATGTGCAGGTCGGGTCGCACCGGGCAGGTCGCCGGGAGTCCCGCCAGCGGTTCGCGGACGATGCCGGACAGGAAGCCGGAGGCGGCCGCGTTCGGTCGGCCCGGCCGCACTGCGACGGACATCAGGCGGGCGACGCGTCCGTCGAGGAAGCCGCGGCGCGTGCAGTCCGCGAAGAGATGCTCGCAGAGGAGCTGCTGTGTTCCGAAACTCGACCGGGGCATGGTCAGGGGTCGTTGCCAGACCAGCCCCGTCTGCGGGAAGCCGTGCAGCAGCACCAGGCGGCCTCCGGGCGGACCCGCCACGATCGCGTAAAACACGTCCGCACCCGTGGGGGGCTCAGCTGGGTCACGATCCACCCCTTCATACCGACTGGTCGGTAGCCGTCAGGTGAGGAGGGCGACTGTCAAGACCTGCCTGCCGTTGAACATGACGCCGAATTCAACTATAACGATCGGAAGGCCGACTCCCTGTCGCTGCTGCGGCCATGACTCACGTCAAAGGCCGCTCGAGGAGACGGTCAATGAGCCATCTCCGCACGACAGTTGGAGTTCGGCGCCCCCTGCCGGCAATCGAGCCCGGCTCACGGCGCTCGGAATCCCGGCCTCGAAGCTCCCGGACGAACCGGACCAACAGGAAACAGTGAGGCGACATGAGGGAAGCAGTCATCGTTTCGACGGCACGGACGCCGATTGGAAAGGCTTACCGCGGCGCGTTCAACGACACTCAGGCGCAGGAGCTTGCCGCTCATGCCCTTTCACACGCGGTGCGACGCGCCGGGCTCGAGGGAGGTGAGGTCGAGGATGTGGTCTTCGGCTGCGCCGTGCAGCAGGGGGCCTCGGGTTTCAATGTCGCGCGTCAGGCTGCTCTCCGTGCCGGACTTCCGGACGTCGTGTCGGGGATGACGATCGACCGGCAGTGCTCGTCGGGCCTGATGGCCGTGGCGACGGCCGCCAAGCAGATTGTCACGGACGGCATGCAGGTCGCTGTCGGCGGCGGTGTCGAGTCGATCTCCCTGGTGCAGAACGACCACATGAACACCCACCGCATGGCGGATCCCTGGCTGGTCGAGCACAAGCCGAGCATCTACATGCCGATGTTGCAGACGGCGGAGATCGTCGCCGAACGCTACGGCGTGAGCCGGGAACGTCAGGACGAGTTCGCGCTGGTGTCACAGCAGCGCACCGCGGCGGCGCAGGAGGCCGGCCGGTTCGACCGGGAGATCGTAGCGCTCACCAGCACCAAGAAGGTTCTCGACAAGCAGTCCGGGGAGGTGCGGGACGAGGAGTTCACCCTGGCCCGGGACGAGGGCAACCGCGCGTCGACGACGCTCGAAGGCCTGGCCGGGTTGGCCCCGGTGCTGCCCGACGGTCGGGTGAGCGCGCGTTCCAGCGTGACGGCGGGCAACTCCTCACAGTTGTCGGACGGGGCTTCGGTGTCGGTGCTGATGGAGTCGAGGGAGGCCGAGCGCCGCGGACTGGAACCGCTCGGTGTCTACCGGGGTATGACCGTTGCCGGCTGCGGGCCGGATGAGATGGGCATCGGCCCGGTGTTCGCCATTCCGAAACTGCTGAAGCAGCACAACCTCACCATCGACGACATCGGTCTGTGGGAACTCAACGAGGCGTTCGCCTCCCAGGCGTTGTACTGCCGGGACGAACTGCACATCGATCCGGAGCGGTTCAACGTCGATGGCGGCGCCATCTCGGTCGGTCATCCGTACGGAATGACCGGTGCCCGGCTGGTGGGGCATGCCCTCGTCGAGGGGAAGCGCCGGGGTGTTCGGTATGTGGTGATCTCGATGTGTGTCGGCGGCGGAATGGGTGCAGCCGGACTGTTCGAGGTCGTCTGAAATCTCCAATCCCTGCTGGAGAACGTGGCTGCCGTCGCATTGCGCGGCAGCAGGCCGACCGTGAGAGAGAGATGTGGATACCGTGTCGAAGTCAGCGGCAGAACCCCGAACCGCGGTCCTGGTGGACTTCGGAGGGGTCATCACCTCCAGTGTGCTGCGGGCTTTCACCGACTTCGGCGCCTCGTTGGGCGGCGACCCGCGCCTGCCGCTCGGCCTCCTCGGCCGGGACCAGCGATCACGCACCCTCCTGGCCGATCACGAGTGCGGCCGTATCGATACCGGGGACTTCGAGCGGGGATTCGCCGAACGCCTCCGCGTCCACGGCGCAGACGTACCGGCCGAGGGGCTCACGGCCCGGATGCAGGCGGGCATGTCGATCGACCAGGACATGCTCGCGCTGCTCGGTGATCTTCGTGCCGTCGGCCGTCCCGTTGCGCTCGTGTCCAATTCGTTCGGTACCGGAACCTACGACGGCGTCGACCTCTCCGCTGTTGCCGATGCGGTCGTGATCTCCGCGGAGGTCGGGATCCGCAAGCCCTCCCGGCGGATCTACGCGATCGCATGTGAACGCCTGGGCATCGACCCTGAAGAGGCAGTCATGATCGACGATCTGCAGCAGAACCTCGACGGAGCGGCACGGATCGGAATCGGAGGCGTACTGCACACCAGCGCCGCCGACACTCGCCGCCAACTCGCCGAGCGCTTCGGGATCACCGCCTGATCGCTGATTCGGCGAGGGCGAGGCCCGCGGGGCCACCTGCTCGCATCCTCGGCAGGCGCCGCCCACGATCGGCGATGTCGATCCTGTGTGCCGCTGAGGGCCGTCACCGTGTCGACACCATTGCGCTGCGCTGCGCCAGGGATCAGTCTCACGTTTGTGACTATGGCGTCGGGTTCAAGTACCGTTTCCGGAATGGACACCACTACGCCCGAGGAGATCGACGGCGAGTACGCACCTCCCATGGCGCCCCTCTCGAACCTTCGCGAGCCGCCTACGACGAAGCGCGGAGCGCGGACACGGGCCGCATTGGTGAAGGCCGCGCGGAAGGTGTTCGAACGGGACGGCTACCTCGACACTCGCCTGACCGACATCACCAAAGAAGCTCAATGTGCGGCGGGATCCTTTTACACCTACTTCGCCAACAAGGAGGAGGTGCTCGCCGCCGTCCTCCTGGAGGCGCAGGAGGACATGATGCACCCCGGCATGGGCCGGGTGACGGGTACCGACGATCCCTATGCGGTACTCGAGGCGAGCAACCGCGCGTATCTCGAGGCGTACAAGCGGAATGCGAAGCTGATGGCCCTTCTAGAGCAGGTCGCACAAGTGGAGCCGGAGTTCCGCGAGTTCCGAAGCCGGCGCGCTGACGCGTTCATCCGGCGCAATGCCCGCGGCATCGCCGACCTGCAGGCGCGGGATGTCGCAGACCGTGAGGTCGATCCGATGATGGCTTCCCGTGCCCTGTCGGGCATGGTCAGCGTCTTGGCCTACAACGCCTTCGTGGTCGGCGAACGGCGAGAAGACGGTGCACCGGTGGACTTCGAGGAGCTCGTGTCCACGGTCACCCGTCTCTGGGCGAACGCCCTGCGGTTCCCCGGCCACCGCTGACCCCGGCAGCCTGGACCGCCTGGATCACCGCACCCGGTACTGCCGGGTGCTTCTCATTTCTCGTCTCCCTTTGTCGTCTCCTCCGCGGGAGGTGGGCGGTCTTCTTCGCGCGTTGCCGCGCCCCCTGCTATTGAACTTGACGTCAGATTCAATTATAAAGTTCGACAAGAGCACGGTCACGCCGGCTCGCGGCCGTGCCCCGGCTTCGCACGCCCCGCCACGGAGAGGGTTCGCTGTGACCGTTGCCCAAGGAGCGGACATCGTCACCGGTGGTGGCGGCTGCATCGGCAGCGCGCGGGAGGTGTCGGAGAAAGTCCACGCCGACCATCCGGGAAGCACCGTCAGCGCACCTTTCCCTTCCCACCCGTCAGGAGTCCAGATGTCCCTGTTCGAGATACGGGATCGCGCCAAGAAATACCAGGCGGATCTGCTCGAGTTCATGGATGCACACGTCTACCCCGCTGAGGCGGTGTACCACGTGCAGATGCGCGCGTCGGGTGACCCGCACTTCCACCCGCCGATCATCGAGGAACTCAAGGCGGAGGCGCGAAGGCGCGGACTCTGGAACCTGTTTCACCCGCACCCGGAGTGGGGCCCCGGCCTGACGAACCTCGAGTACGCGCCGCTGGCGGAGATCATGGGGCGCAGCCACATCGCCCCCGAAGCGTGCAACTGCAACGCTCCCGACACCGGGAACATGGAGGTGCTCACGCTGTTCGGCAGCGACGAGCACAAGGAGAAGTACCTCAAGCCCCTGCTCGACGGCACGATGGCCTCGGCCTTCGCGATGACCGAGCCGCGTGTCGCCAGCTCCGACGCCACCAACATCGAGTTGCGGATGGAGCGCGACGGCGACGAGTACGTGCTCAACGGCCGCAAGTGGTTCGCCTCCAATGCCCTGCACCGCAACTGCAAGGTGCTCATCGTCATGGGGAAGACGGAACCTGGCGCTGCTCCGCACAGGCAGCAGTCGATGATGGTCGTCCCCATCGACGCCCGCGGGATCACGGTGATGCGCGGCTTGCCGGTGTTCGGCTACCAGGACCGTGAGGGGCACGCCGAAATCGACTTCGCCGACGTACGGGTGCCGGCCAAGGACCTCCTCAAGGGCGAGGGCGAGGGGTTCGCGATCAGCCAGGCCCGGCTCGGGCCCGGTCGCATCCACCACTGCATGCGGGCCATCGGCGCGGCCGAGCGGGCGCTGGAGCTGATGTGCCGGCGTGCGCAGTCACGGGTGACATTCGGTAGTCCGGTCGCCGAACGGTCCAACATCCAGGACTGGATCGCGGAAGCGCGCATCGACATCGAGATGATCCGGCTGCTCACGCTCAAGGCCGCGCATCTGATGGACACGGTCGGGAACAAGGAAGCGCGCACCGAGATCGCGGCCATCAAGGTGGCCGCCCCGAACATCGCTTTGAAGATCATCGACCGCGCGATCCAGGTGCATGGAGCAGCCGGAGTGACCGAGGACTTCCCGTTGGCGATGATGTACGCGCAGCTGCGGACACTGCGGCTCGCGGACGGTCCCGACGAGGTCCACAAGCGGGCCATCGCCAGGCAGGAACTGCGGCGGTACCGCGACGGGGCCACCACGGCGGCGAGCGGCACCCCCGGCGGCCACAAGGCAGAGGTGAGCTGAAATGGCAGGGCTGGACCTCAGCGGTCGCACCGCCGTCGTCACGGGCGCCTCCCGCGGTATCGGGTTGGCGATCGCCCAGGCCATCGCCGCCGCCGGCGGAAACGTCGTCCTCACCTCCCGGTCCCAGGAGGCGGCGGACGCCGCCGCGGCCCGGGTCGGGGGCACGGCGATCGGCGTCGGTGCGCACGCGGTCGACGAAGAAGCGGCCCGGCGCTGTGTCGATCTGACGCTCGGGCGCTTCGGAAGCCTCGACATCCTCGTCAACAACGTGGGGACCAACCCGGCCTTCGGACCCGTCATCGACCAGGACCACGTCCGGTTCGCCAAGACCTTCGACGTGAACGTGTGGGCTCCTGTCCTGTGGACGGGGCTGGCCGTGCGGGCCTGGATGGGCGAGCACGGCGGCGCCGTCGTCAACACCGCCTCGGTCGGCGGCATGACCCTCGAGGCGAACATCGGGTTGTACAACGCGTCGAAGGCCGCACTGATCCACCTCACGAAGCAACTGGCGCTGGAACTCTCGCCCAAGGTTCGCGTCAACGCGGTGGCGCCGGGTGTGGTGCGCACGAAGCTGGCCGAGGCTCTGTGGAAGGACCATGAGCAGGCCCTGTCCGCCGCGACGGCCCTCGGGCGCATAGGGGAGCCGGCCGACATCGCCTCGGCGGTCGCCTTTCTCGTCTCGGACGCCGCGAGTTGGATCACCGGCGAGACGATGGTGATCGACGGCGGCCAGCTCCTCGGTGACGCGCTCCCGTTCAGGCAGGGAGCCGACACCGGTCTCTAGGGCCTGGCCGGCCGATCACGACGCAGACGCAGCGCTGGACAGGCGCCGTCCCTTTCCTGCAACTTGATCGGCCGGACAGGTCCTGGCCTGGACAGCGTCGCGATCGACGCCGAGGCGTACACCCCCGTGGCCGCTGTTGCCCTGAGGCAGCGGTCGGCGCGGGGTGTTCGGGGAGTGAGGCGTCGTCGGGCTGGGGCCGGTCCTGTCGCCCCAGCCCGGTGCCGGGCGTTTCAGCCGGGCGACGCCGACAGATGGATCAGGATGCCGCACACCTCGTCCACGATCTCCCGGGCTTCCGTCTCGTCCCCGCAGTCGCCCAGCTCGCGCGCCGTTCCTCCGATGACGGTGGTCAGCACGCTCACCCTGACCCGGCCGGCGCGACGCCGCTCGTCGATCTCCAGGAGCCGGGCGTTGCGCCGTACCCATGCGCGGTCCCACTGGCGGCGCAGCGCGTCGAAGCCCGCGGGGCCGTCGTCTTCGACGAGGAGTCTGCCGAGCCTCCGGTTGTCCCAGGCACCCTCCAGGTATGCCCTGGCTCCCGCCACGAAGAGGGCGATGGGGTCCTCCACGCCACGGTTGCGCTCGGCGGTCAGTGTGGCCGCGGTTCGACGTTCCTGCTCCTCCCGGAACTCCTCCCACAGGGCGAGGTACAGCCCTCGCTTTCCGCCGTAGTGCTGGAAGAGGCTGCCCACCGGGATGCCGCAGCGCGCCGCGATCTCGGTGAGACCGGCGTCGGTGTAACCGCGCTCGGCGAACACCTCCAGCGCGGCGTCGAGCAGCGTGCGCCGGAGGCTTCCGTCCTGCCCGGCGTACCCCTCCGGCAGGCCCGTTCCCCCCTGCCCGCCCGGCTGACGTGCCGCCTCGGGCCCGGCAGATTCCCCGATGCCGCTCACTTGCAATCCCCGCCTTCCTCAGCCCCGTCGCGGATGGCGAGGGCGACCAGTAGTTCCATGAGGTCGGCGATCCGGCGCGGATTGCGGCCGCTGCGTTCCTCGATCCGGCGCAACCGGTAGTGCGCCGTGTTGTGGTGCACCCGCAACCGGTCGGCAGCCAGCCGCAGATTGAGGTCCGCCGCCGCGAAGGCCCGTATGGTGACGGCCAGCGTGTCGCCACGTCTGCGGTCCTCTTCCAGCAGCGCACGCACCCGGCGATCGACCAGCTGGCGGGCGACGTCGTCGGCGCGCAGCGCCAGATAGTCGAACGGGGACAGCCGCGGCAGCGCCGCCACCCCGCCCTCGCTCGGCACCAGGTCGAGGGCGGCTCGTGCCTCCTGGTAGGCGCGCGGGAGTTCACCTGAGCCCTGTGCGACCGTACTGATCCCCATGGAGAGGATGGTTCCGGCCCGCGCGAGCCGCTGCTGCACGGCCTCGAAGTGGGCGCATATGTCCTCTGCGGCCATGCCGGCCCGGACCACGGGCACGGCCACCACCTCGCCGTGGCGTACGACGACCAGCGTTCTGCCGGCCCAGGGCCCGGCGACGCTGATCGACGCGCTGGCGGCATACCCGTTCTCGGCCGAGGTGGGGTCCCCGGCGCGGGTGTCGTCGACGCACACCGCCACGACCGCCATCATCGGCGAGCGCGGTCCGATGCCGTACGCCTGCGCCGCAGCGAACAGCGGACCGCGCGTAGGCGCCACCCCGGCCAGGAGCTGGTCCAGGAGATCCCGGCGCTCCCGGTCCGCGTCCGCCACCACGTGCTGCTGGTACTCGACGTAGGCCTGCGCGGCATGGGTGCTGGCGTAGTCGACGTACCGCATCAGCGGGGTGACGAGGGACAGCGCGGCCTGCTGGGCCCCGGCGGACGTGCCCGCGCAGTCCAGCAGCGCGTCCCACAGCACCTGCCGGCCGACCCGGAAGGCACTGATCCAGTCCTCCAAGGCGAACCCCGCGCGTGCTCGGCGCATCGCTGCCGCGCGGCTGAAGACCAGGTCCTCGGGGGCGATGTCGCGATCGCCGGCAAGCGCCGCCAACTGCATCCGGTAGTGCTCGAGCACCTGGTCTCGTACGTCGCCGAAGAACCGTTCGTCCTGCAGCGCGTACGACGGGATCTCCGCGCGCATCACCTCGACGGCGGTCTCCGCCACCTCCTCGACCCGGTCGTGGACGGCTTGCAGGATCCGCCGCCGCTCCAGGCGGAGCGGTTCGGACAGTCGGGAAGTGGCCATGGCAGGACCGCGAGGCATGGCGCCGATCGTCGCCGTCCACCTCGTGCTTCGTCAACAGGCTGGGCGTGAGACATCTCCCGGCACCTGTGCGCGGCGCACAGTTTCGTGACGGGGAAGTTGGGTGCTCACACCCAATGTGCGCTTGGAACGCCCCCGCCTACTGTGACGCTCGCCCACCCCCCAGCACGTCGGAAAGGGCGTCACTCATGCTCGCGGTCGAAGGCATCACCGTGCGCTTCGGCGGGATCACGGCATTGGACGGTGTCGCATTCACCGTCGAGCCAGGCACCGCCGTAGGGCTCATCGGGCCGAACGGAGCCGGCAAGACCACCTTGTTCAACTGCCTCACCAGGCGCTGCACCGCCGACGGCGGAGACGTGCGCTTCGAGGACGAGGACCTGCTGGCCCTCCCTCCGCACGCCGTCGCCGGGCGTGGCATCGCCCGCACCTTCCAGAACCTGGGCCTGTTCCCGCAGCTCACGGTCCGGGAGAACGTCATGGTCGGCGCCCACAGCCGGGGGCGCACCGGACACCTCGCCGCGGCGCTCCGGCTGCCTCGCGTCCGGCGGGAGGAGAGGACGCTGCGTGACTTGGCGGACGACCTGCTACTGCGGCTCGGCCTGGCGGACGTCGCCGACCGCCCCGCCTCCGGACTGCCGTTCGGCACGCTCAAACGCGTCGAACTCGCCCGGGCTCTCGCGGTACGGCCCCGGCTGCTGTTGCTCGACGAACCCGTCAACGGGCTCAGCCACGGGGAGGTGGACCAATTCGCGGATCTGGTCCGCTCGGTGCGCCAGGAGTTCGACCTCACGCTCGTGGTGGTCGAACACCACATGGCCTTCGTGATGGGCCTGTGCGACAAGGTGATCTGCCTCGACTTCGGCCGCAAGATCGCCGAGGGCTCGCCGGAGGAGATCCAGCGCGATCCGGCGGTCGTCGAGGCGTACCTGGGGGTGGCCGCATGAGCGATCCGACCACCGACCGCACCGAGGACGCGGCGACTGCGGAGCCGGACTTCCTGAAGGTTGCCGACCTGCACGCCGGATATGGCCAGGCCCGCGTGCTCCAGGGCCTCGACTTCTCGGTCGCGCGTGGCGAGGTGTGCGCGATCCTCGGACCCAACGGCGCGGGCAAGACCACGACGCTGCGGGTGCTGAGCGGCATGGTCCGCGGCCGGGGCTCGGTCACCTTGAACGGCACGGAACTGCTGGGCCGTTCGCCCGAGCAGGCCGCCAGGCTCGGCGTGGCACATGTGCCCGAGGGCCGGGGCACCTTCAACGACCTGACCGTCGAGGAGAACCTGCGCATCGGCGCCCATCTGCGCACCGGCCCGCGGCGGCGGGGTCGCACCGAGCGTGCGGCCGTGGTGGCCGACCTGGAACGGATCTACGACTACTTCCCCAAGCTGCGCCAGCGGTCTCGGCAGGCCGCCGGCAGCCTCAGCGGCGGCGAGCAGCAGATGCTCGCCGTCGGCAGGGCGCTGATGCTGCGGCCCTCGCTGCTGCTCCTGGACGAGCCGTCCCTGGGGCTCGCGCCGCTGGTCACCCGCGAGCTGTTCGAGATCGTCCGTGCCGTCAACGAGGAGGAACGAACCACCGTGGTCGTCGTCGAGCAGAACGCCCGGCTCGCGCTGGATATCGCGCACCGGGCCCATGTACTGGAGGCCGGCCGCCTGGTGCTGTCCGGACCGGCCGCACAGATCCGCGAGGACAGGCAGGTCGCCGAGGTGTACCTCGGTGTCTCCGTCCTCTCCCGGAAGGCCGGGTGAGGACGGTGACCGATCTGCTTCAGCAAGTGGTGGAGGGACTGGGCTCAGGCGCCGTGTACGCCAGCCTGGCGCTGGCCCTGGTGCTGATCCACCGGTTCACGGGGATCGTCAACTTCGCGCAGGGCGAGCTGGCCATGCTCTCGACGTACGTCGCCTGGCAGCTGGTGGCGTCCGGGATGCCGTACTGGCTGGCACTGCCGGCCACTCTCGCGGTGTCCTTCGCCGGCGGCATGCTGCTCGAGCGGATCGTCATCCGCCCCGTACAGGGCGCGCCCGAGCTGACGGTGGTCATCGTCACGGTCGGCCTGTTCATCTTCGTCAACGCGCTGGCCGGCCTGATCTGGTCGTTCACCGTGAAGGACTTCCCGCAGCCCTTCCCCGACGGCGGACTCGACCTGACCGGTGTGCGTATGGACTGGTCGACGCTCGGGATCATCGGTGTGGTGGCCGTCGTGATGGGCCTGCTGTATCTGCTGTTCCAGCACACCTCCATCGGTCTGGTGATGCGGGCGGTCGCCTGTAATCCGGCCTCCGCCCGGTTGTCCGGCATCCGGGTGGGCCGGGTGCTGATGCTCGGCTGGGGCCTGGCCGCGACGGTCGGCGCGGTGTCGGGCGTGCTCGTCGCCCCGGTGCTGTTCCTGGAGCCCAACATGATGGGCGGGGTGCTGATCTACGCGTTCGCCGCAGCCACTCTCGGGGGCTTCGACAGCCCGGTCGGTGCTGTCGTCGGAGGCCTGTTCGTGGGTGTCGCCGAGACCCTGACCGGGGCGTACGTGGACGTGATCGGCGCCGATCTGAAGGTGGGCGTCCCCCTGGTGATCATTCTGGCGGTGCTGCTGGTGCGGCCCCAGGGCCTCTTCGGACGGGCGGCGGTGGAGCGCGCATGAGCACCATCACAGCGGCACTCGGCACCGACCGGGTCCGGTGGCTGCGGGCCACGCTCACTGTGCCCGTCGCGGCGGCGGTCGCCGTCGGCGCTCCGTTCTACTTCGCCCCCTTCCAGGTCTTCCAGCTGACCATGGTGCTCGTGTACGCCGTGGCGCTGTCCGGCCTGAACCTGCTGGTCGGCTTCGGCGGGCAGATCTCGCTCGGGCACGGCGCGTTCTTCGCGGCGGGCGCCTACACGGCGGCGGTCATGCTCGACCGGTACGACACCGGCCACCCGGCCACGCTGCCGGTCGCGGCCGCCGGATGCTTCCTGCTGGGCCTCGGGTTCGGAGTACCCGCGCTGCGACTGCGCGGACTGTACCTGGCCCTGGTCACCCTCTCGTTCGCGGTGTTCCTGCCGCCCCTGCTCAAGCGGCTCGAACCGGTGACGGGCGGCTCCATGGGGCTGACCGTGAACAAGCTGCGGCCGCCGGCGTGGAGCGGGCTGGCCGAGGACCAGTGGATGTACTTCGTCGTCCTCGCCGTCACCGCGGTGGCCCTGCTGCTCGCCCGCAACCTGCTGCGGTCGCGGGTCGGCCGGGCACTGCTGGCCGTACGGGACAACGAGAGCGCCGCCGAGATCATGGGCGTGCGGCTGTCGCTGCACAAGACCCTCGCCTTCGCGTGGAGCGCGATGTTCGCGGGTGTCGCGGGGTGTCTGTACACCTGGGTGATCGGCTTCGTCTCGCCCGACTCCTTCAGCTTCGTTCTGTCCATCACCCTGCTGGCCGGCCTGGTGGTCGGGGGTCTCGGCTCGCTGTACGGACCCCTGCTGGGGGCGGCGTTCGTGATGTACGTGCCGAGCGTGTCCCAGGACGTCAGCGAGGCGGCGCCGGGAGTGGTGTTCGGCCTGCTGATCATCACGGTGATGTTCGTGGCCCCGACGGGACTGGCCGGTCTGCCGGGCCGTGTCCTGGGCGCAGTCGCCCGTCGCCCGCCTCGCACCACCGCTGCCCTCGACCGGACACCGGAGGCCGAATCCGCGCCCGATGCGGAGCCGGAGTCCCAGGCCCTGTCCGGACCCTCCGAGACCCACACTCCTGCGGACCCCGCAGGTGCCGACGCCGAACCCGTGGGCGTACCGCCCCGCACGGAAAAGGAATGAACCACATGCGCAAGACGACCGCTCTGCGGGCGGCCGCGGCCGCGACCGCCGCACTGCTCACCGCGACCGCCTGTAGCAGCCAGCGAGGTCAGGACGCCCAGGACACCGCCGCCGGTGGCGCGTGCAAGGGCCAGCAGACCACCGGCATCACCGACAAGACCATCAAGCTGGGTGGGATCTACCCGCTGTCGGGACCTGCCTCCGCGTACGGCACGATCAGCAAGGGCGTGGCCGCCTACTTCAGTTACGTCAACGACAAGGGCGGCATAGACGGCCGCAAGGTCGAGTTCGTCGTCCGCGACGACGGCTACCAGCCGCCCAAGGCGGTCGAGGAGGCCCGCAGACTCGTCGAGCAGGAAAAGGTCTTCGCGGTGTTCCAGACCCTGGGCACCCCGTCCACGGCAGCCGTGTGGGACTACCTCAACAAGCAGAAGGTGCCGCAGCCCTTCGTCGCCACGGGTGCCTCCGCCTGGGGCACGGGTGATCAGCACCCCTGGACCATCGGCTGGCAGCCCAACTACGTGGCCGAGGCACGCGTGTACGCCAAGTACCTGAAGGACGCGAGGCCCAAGGCCAAGGTCGCGGTCCTCTATCAGAACGACGACTTCGGCAAGGACCTGCTCGGCGGGTTCAAGAAGGCCGTCGCCGACAGCGGCGTCAAGGTGGTCGCCGAGGAGAGCTACGAGGTCACCGACCCCTCCGTGTCGGCACAGATGGCGAGCCTCGCACGCTCCAAAGCGGACGTGCTGCTGGATGTCGCCACCCCCAAGTTCGGCAGCCAGGCCCTCGCCGCCGACGCCAAGAACACCAAGTGGAACCCGCTGCACATCGTGAACAACGTGGCCTCGTCCGCCGCCGTGCTCAAGCCGGTCGGGTTCAAGAACGTCCAAGGCGTGGTCTCGGCCACCTACTTCAAGGACCCCGCCGACCCGCAGTGGGCCGCCGACCCGGAGATGAAGGCGTACAAGGACGCGCTGCACACGTACGCACCCGACGCCGACCCGGCCAACCAGTTCAACGCCTACGGCTGGGCCGTCGCCTCCAGCCTGCACCAGGCCCTGGAGGCGATGAAGTGCCCGACCAGGGAAGGACTGCGGGACGCGGTGCGCAGCCTGAAGGACGTGAAGGTGGGCATGCTGCTGCCCGGGGTCACCATGTCCACCGGCCACGATGACGCCTTCCCGCTGGAGACGATGCAGCTGATGCGGTTCAAGGGCGAGCGGTGGCAGCTGTTCGGCAAGCCGGTCGACACCCGCAAGGAGTTCGGCCCGGCGGCGAAGTGAGCCGGCGAGGGCGGTCCGCATCGATGCCCCGATACCTGGGGACCGCGCTCGCCCCGTCACCGGAGCCCGGAGCCGTGCGTGCCTGCCGGTACGTGGACGATCCGACGTCCGCCGGACACGGCGGCGCCGGACCGGGCCGCCGGCTGCGGCGGCGGAGGTGGTCGCTGTCCGGTGGACGCGAAGGAGTCACACCAGGCGCGGTGCCGCTGACAGCGGGCCGACGGGCCTGCCGTGATCCCGCGCGCGAGCCGCGGCCGCGCGCGCGGCCCCACGGGGTTCACTAGGCTTAGGTGTATCTGCGGGTCAGCCGGCGGTGGAGATGCGGATGACGGAGCTCAGCGCAAGCCACGACGATCCGTTCGCCCCGCGCCTCGCGGTCCTGGCGGTGCTCGACGACCGTGGTGCCGTGGTCGGATGGAACCGGCGGGCCGAGGAACTGCTCGGCCATCCGGGCGCAGCCGTGATCGATCGTCCGGCCTTCGAGGTCCTCGTCGATCCGCGCGATCTGCCGGCCGTCAGGGAGGCCGTGGCGAGTTGCCGGAGAGCCGGCGGCTGGTCCGGGGTGCTCAAGGTGCGGCACCGCGACGGACGGTTTGTGGAAATGGGGCTCAGGGCCCAGACGTTCTCCCGCGACGGCCGGGTCCGTGAGTGGCTTGTCGCCGGGGCACCTGCGGCCGACGTCCTGGACTGGCAAAGGGACCGCGCGCTTCTCGACGGGTTGTACCACCAGTGTCCGATCGGCCTGGTCGTCCACGGCCCCGACCTGAAAGTTCTCCGGGTCAACCGGGCTGTCGAACGCTTCTCCGGCGTCCCGGCAGCAGATTTTCGAGGTCTGCCGACCGGCTACATGCTCCTTCCCGACGACGCGCGCAGGGCCGTGGATCGTGTGCGTCAGGTGATGGAGACCGGCAGACCGTTGATCTACTCCGAGCAGTTCGCTCGCCTCGAATCGGATCCGGCACGAGAGCGGGTCGCCTTGGTCTCGGCCTTCCGGATGGAGGATCACTCCGGCCGCGTCCTGGGCGTGGCCGAGATGATCGAGGACATCACCGAGCGCCATCGGGCCCAGCGTCGGCTCGCGCTCCTCGACCAGGCCGGCAGCCGTATCGGAACCACGCTTGACGTGGCGGAGACCGCCCGGGAACTCGCCGAGGTGATGGTGCCGCACCTCGCCGACCATGCGTCGGTGGACCTGCTTGAGCCGGTCACATGCGGCGAGGAGCCGGCTCGGGCACCGGCGGGACCTTTGGTTCGAGTGGGGGCCTGCGGCATCGGAGCCCAGCAACCCGGCCCGCCCCACGGCCAGGGCGCGCCGGTGGAGTTCGCACCCGACACACCCCAGTCGAGATGCCTGGCCGAAGGGCGGCCCGTCCTGGAACCGGTTCTGTCGTCCGACTCGTTCTCGACCGAAAGCCGCCAGGGGACCCACGCCCCGGACCTGGGCGCCCACTCGCTGATCGTGGTACCTCTCGCCGCACGTGGCCTGGTGCTGGGTGTGCTGACCCTGTGGCGTTCGAGCCGCCCCGATCCCTTCGAGGCGGACGATCTCATCCTCGCGCAGGAACTCGGCTCGCGCGCCGCCGTCGCCATCGACAACGCCCGGCGCTTCACCCAGCAGCAGCAGACCGCGTTCACCCTGCAAAGCAGCCTTCTGCCCCGGGCGGTCCCGGACCAGCCAGCCGTCGAGGTGGCCCTGCGGTACCTGCCGGCCAGCGCGGCCCCGGGCCTGGGCGGCGACTGGTTCGACGTCATTCCCCTGTCCGGGGCTCGGGTCGCCCTCGTCGTCGGCGACGTCGTGGGACGCGGCATCCACGCCGCTGCCACGATGGGCCGGCTGCGTACCGCCGTACACACGCTCGCCAGCCTCGACCTGGAACCGGACGAGGTTCTCTCCCGCCTGGACGACCTGGTCACCCTGCTGGCGGCCGAACAGGAAGCATTCGGCGAACGGCCCGTGGGCGAGCAGGTCGTCGGCGCCACCTGCCTGTATGCCGTGTACGACCCTGTCTCCCGGCGGTGCTCCGTGGCCCGCGCCGGCCACCCGCCGCCGGTGGTGACCGGTCCGGATGGACAGGCGGCCCTGCTCGACCTGCCCGCAGGCCCACCTCTCGGCCTGGGCGGCCTGCCGTTCGAGGCCCGGGAGATCGACCTGGCCGCGGGAAGCCTGCTGTGTCTGTACACCAACGGAATCATCGGCGAACGCAACGTCGACGCAGACATCGGCCTGAGCAAGCTGTGCGCAGCGCTCACCCGCCCTGCGGACGAGCTGGAACGGACATGCCAAGCCGTGGTCGACTCGCTCGTGCCCGCACACCCCAGCGACGACATCGCGTTGCTGATCGCCCGCACCCGCATGCTGCCACCGGAGGATGTGGCCTCCTGGCAGTTGACGCTGGAGCCTGTCGGCGCCGCCCGGGCTCGGGCATTGACCTCGGCCAAACTGACCGAATGGGGCCTGGAGCACTTGGCGTTCAGCACCGAGCTGATCGCCAGCGAACTGGTCACCAACGCTTACCGTTACGCCAGTGGCCCTGCGACCCTGCGGCTGATCCGTGAACGGTTTCTGGTGTGCGAGGTCAGCGACACCAGCCACACCGCACCCCACCTGCGCCGCGCCCGTACCACCGACGAGGGCGGGCGTGGCCTGTTCCTGGTGGCCCAGATGGCCGAACGCTGGGGCACTCGCTACACCCGCGAAGGCAAAACGGTGTGGACCGAGCAGCCAATGGCCGGCACGGTCACCTGACCGTCGCAGGCCATAGCGGTCGCCGACTCACACAGCGGCGCGCGTGTCGGCATACGGCTGCCACGGGGCCCCGTGCCGGGCCTTCGGCCCCTGGGCGCACTGCGGCGGCGGGAGCGAGGCCGCCTGCCCGGTCCGCCCCCGCCACCTTGGTCATTCGGCTGCGGCCAGCAGACGTGCCTCGCTCTCCTCGTACAGCCGTCGGCTCTCCCGGCTGTCAGCGCCGCGGCGCCGGTGGTCCAGACGACTGCCCAGCCAGCCCGCCAGGTAACCGAACGGGATGGAGACCAGTCCGGTGGACTGCATCGGGAACCAGTGGAAGTCGGCGGTCGGGAAGACGGCGGACGGCGTGCCCGAGACGGCCTTGGAGAAGACCATCAGCACCAGCGCGCAGGCCGCGCCGCCATAGAGGGTGGCGAGCAGGCCGGTGCGCGTGAATCCTCTCCAGAACAGGGAGTAGGTCAGCGCGGGAGCCACCGCGGATGCCCCGATGCAGACGGCCAGAGTGGTCAGCACGCCGACGTCCCATTTTTGGACCAGGGTGGCGAGCCCGATGGCCACGGTTCCCACGGCCACGCTCGTCCACGCCGCCACCGTCATCTCCGTATGCGGCTCCGCCTGTCCCCGTCGCGCCGCATGGGCGAACAGGTCGTGGGCGAGCGACGAGGCCGCGGCCAGGGTCATCCCCGCGACCGAGGACAGCAGAGTGATGAACACCATTCCCGCCACGGCCGAGTAGAGAATCGTCGCACCCACGGAGGCGGGGGCCCCGCCGAGCACCTGCGACAGCATGAGCACCGAGGTCCTGCCATGCGGGTCGGCCGCGATGATGGACCGCGACCCCACCAGGGCCGCCGCGCCCGTACCCAAGATGATCACGAGCAGGCAGAAGGTGGTGACCGTGCCGACGGCCCACGACATGGAGCGACGCACGGCCGGTACGTCCTGCGCGGAGAACAGACGCATGGTGATGTGGGGCAGGCAGGCCACGCCGAGGACCACGGTGATCTGGAGACCGACGAAGTCCAGCCGGTCGCCGGCCGAGGTGCCCAACTGAAGGCCCTGCTGAAGGAAGGCGGGGCCCGTGCCGCTGCCGTGCTGGGCGGCCCTGAGCAGGTCTCCGGGGTTCCAGCCGAACCGGTGCAGGACCAGGGCGGCGACGACGACGCTGGTACCGAGCAGGATGACGATCTTGATCATCTGAAGGAGCGCGGTTCCCCGCATACCGCCGAGCGCCGCGTAAATGATCATCAGGCTGCCGACGATGACGATGCATGCCGTCCTGGCGCCCGCCCCGTGCGGGATGTTCAGGATGAAGGTGAGCAGCGACCCGGCCCCGGAGAGCTGGACGACCAGGAAGGGCAGGGTCGCCGAAAGCGTCACGACGCAGGAAGCGATCCGCACGGCCCGCCCGGGCATGGTGCGGGCCAGGACGTCGCCCATGGTGAACCTGCCGGCGTTGCGCAGAGGTTCGGCCAGCAGGAACATCAGCAGCACCAGAGACAAGGCGGTGCTGACCGTGAGGACATAGCCGTCGTATCCGGCGAGCGCGATGATGCCGCTGGTACTCAGCACTGTGGCCGCGGAGATGTAGTCGCCCGCGATGGCCAGGCCGTTCTTGAGCGGGGTGAGCGAAAGGTAGCCGGTGTAGAAGTTCGTCAGGTCGTCACGGTCCGGTCCCGTCATCACGCACATCAGCAGCGTGACGGTGACCAGGGCGGTGAAGAGGACGAGGACGGTGGCCTGCGACCCGGAGTCGGTCATCTCGCCACCCCCGCGGACCCGCCGGCCGCCCGCTCCCTGACGGCCCGGGCCAACGGGTCCACCGAGCGCTGTGCGCTGCGCCCGTACGAAAAGACCGCCGCGAAGGTGACGACGAGCTGAAGGATCCCCAGGGCCATTCCCAGGCTCAGCTCTCCGGTGATCCTGGCCCCCATCAGCTCCGGTGCGTAGCAGGACAGCACGACGTACACCACGAAGGAGCCGAGCGCAGTGAACGTGGAGACCCGGCGGAGCACGCGGTAGGCGGAGCGGAGGGCGGCGAGGTCGGCGCCGTGCCCATGTGTCTCGTGCGCGTACGGTTCCTGCCGGGCGGCTTGCCCGTACCAGTCGTACGGAGAGTCGTCGTATCCGGACGGGGCGGGCTCCTGCCCCGGACCCCGCCCGTACTGCTCGTACCGAGGGGCGTGGCCGTACTGCTCGTACCGAGGGGCGTGGCCGTACGGCTCGGTCCGCGGCTGCGGCCATTCCGGCTGCGGATACCGCTCGTCATCGGGATATGTCATCGCGTGGCCTTCCGGTGCGGCTCGGATCCTTGGGGGCGGCTGGTGGAGAAAGGTGCGCGCACCATACCGACTGGTTGGAATGCTGGGCGAGCCTGCGGGGAGTCACGTTTTGGGCTCGACGTGGCCTCCGGCGGGCGGCGTCCATCGACGGCTCGACGGCCTGCGAAGCGTAGACGGGTGACGGGTGGAGCGGCCTATGGCGCATATCACGGCAATCGACGTACCTACTGGTCGGTATGGTCAGGGGTAGCCGCAACGACAGGAGGCGCGATGTCTGCGAACCAACCGCCAGATCCGACTGGCAGCCCGCCCCGTGGGCGAGGTCGAACCGGATGACTGGGAGCACTGTGCGGGGCCCGTCGACGAACCGGGCCAGGGCCGGTTCGCGGGCCGCACGCGCGTCATCTCCCTGGACCCGGCGATGCGGGGCTGGCTGGACGACCGTCCCTCCTACCTGCCGCCGGTGGGCATGTGACGTGATGCGCGCCGGATCGGTCATCGAGGTCACCGCCTCCAACCACCCCGACTTCCAGCCGGGTGATCACGCGGTCGGAATGTTCGGCGTCCAGGAGCACGTGGTCTCCGACGGCAAGGGCGCCATGAAGATCGACACCTCCCTCGCCCCGCCCTCGACGTATCTGGGCGCACTGGGCATGCCCGGGATGACCGCCTACTTCGGCCTGCTGGACGTCGGGGCGTTGAAGGACGGCGAGACCGTCGTGGTGTCGGGGGCAGCCGGCGCGGTCGGTACCATCGCGGGTCAGATCGCGAAGGCCAAGGGCTGCCGGGTGGTGGGTATCGCCGGTGGGCCGGAGAAGTGCGCGTTGCTCACCGGCGAACTGGGATTCGACGCGGCGATCGACTACCGCGCCGACGACGTCAGGAAGGCGCTGCGCCGGCACGCCCCCGACGGCATCGACGTCTACTTCGACAACGTGGGCGGCGACATCCTCGACGCTGCCCTGACCCGGCTGGCGATGCACGCGCGCGTCGTGGTCTGCGGTGCGATCAGTCAGTACAACAACGCCACCCCGGTCAAGGGCCCCTCGAACTACCTGACACTGCTGGTGCGCCGCGCACGGATGGAGGGATTCGTCGTCTTCGACCATGCCGAGCGCTATCCACAGGCCGCGCAGGACATCTCCGCCTGGATCGCCGACGGCCGCATCAAGGTCAAGGAACACGTCGTGAGAGGGAGCGTGGACGACTTCCCCGAGACGCTGCAGATGCTCTTCCGCGGCGAGAACGTCGGCAAGCTCGTCTTGGAGCTGGCATGACGGCCGCCGGGAGCGGGGCCGCGCTTTAACGGTCGGCGAGGCCACTGCAGTGGCCTCGCAGCAGTTTGACTCTCTGCAGCGGTCAGCAGGTCGGGCCGCTCGCCCTGGTCGGCCTCGGCCTGGAGGCCCATTGCCACAGGGCTTCCTTGTGGATGCCCAGGTCCCGGACGGCGTGCGAGAAGGGGCGGCCTGAGGTCCTCACCTCGCGGACGGCTCGCTCACGCAACTCGTCGGGGTACTTCCAAGGCCGCGTAGTCAAGGCGAGTTCACGGTTGTCAACGCCCCGGAGACGGGGTCGTGCCGGCAGCCGGACGTTTTCACTCGTCGTCAAGCGCGTGGAAGCCGCGGGCGATCCTGTGGAGGATGCCCTCGTGGACCCACCGGCCGAGTTCGGCACGTAGTCCGCGTGTGTCGTCCAAGCCGATCCCCCGGGCGATCTCGCAGGCGCGCCAGGAACGTGCCGGGTCGGTCCGCATCAACTGCAGCGTCCGGTCACGTCGACCCACCGGGGTCTGTTGACTCTGGTCCACGGTGATGGTCACGTCGCTGATGCGGGCCGCAGCCGAGGACCTGGGCCTGGTCCGGCGGTGACGCGTACCGGGAGATCGGGCACTTGACGCGGCGCGGGGCGATTCGCGGCCGACGCGACGGCAGCAGGTTCTCCGGAACAGCCTGTCCGATCCGGCCTGGTTCTCCGTCAGGCAGCACGCCTGCAGCGGCGATGACCTGGTCCTTGGCGGCTTCCAGGGCGACGGTGAACGAGGTGCGGTCGGGTCGGTTCCGGGCCTGGGGTCGGCAAGCTCCGCCATGGTCCGAGGCGCAGCCTGATAGGCGGCCAGGTGTGCTCATAGCTCCTGCTGGACACCGGCCGGTCCTGGGAGCGCAGCAACAGTCCGGTCTGCAGCGTGTGACGCAGGGAGTGGAAGGCCGACTCGATCTCCCAGCGTTCGTGGTGGAGCGCGGCCAGTCCGGCGGCGGGATGGCGGCAGTTATCGAGGAGGGTGTGGCCTGTCCCTGCAGCCGCAGTCCTTGGGCGGTGGTTACGGCGATATGCGCGTCGATGGTGCGCAGCCCGACCCCGTTGATCCGTGTCAGACACGTTCCGTCGGGCAGCGGCGCCCAGCGGGCCGGGGTGCGGGCCCCTTTGAGCCGGAGCAGCAGCTGGGCGGGCGACCGACCCCGATCGGTGGGCCATCTCGACCATGTCCGAGGGCCTTTGACTCCCCGTGGCCGCAAGGCCGGCCGACAGTGGGTGGGGTCCGTGGGCTCATGACCCGCGCGCAGCGTCGACGACACCGTCCAGCGCGCGCGTCGGACCCACCGCGACGGCGGCGCTGCGCCGCTTTCCAGCTGCCCGTTGAGCGTGACCGCACCGTCGTGGACGGCGACTTCGGAGATCCGGGGGCTGAGCCGGAGCGCGTCGGCGAACACCTCACGTTGCACGGCCTGCCAGATCTCCTCGGCGGAGCGCAGGAAGACCTGGAGCAGGTCGCGGCGGGTGACGATGTCGACGAGCCGGTCTTTTTCGTCGACCACCGGGAGTCGTTCGATGCCGTGTCGCGTCATCGGCCGGGCGGCCTCGGGCAGGGCCGCCTCCGCGGGACCGTCACGGCGGGCGCCGACACCAGCCCGCCGGCGGTGCGCGCCTGGAACAGGCAACCCCACTGCTGACGGTGAGTCAGGTAAGGGCTGTGGAACCACTCTGAGGGCCCTCTGTTTCAGCGGTGTGTGCCGTATCACGCCCTTCAAGGACCACCCAAGTTGTCTTAGTCACAGCGGAAATGTCCCTTTGGCGTCCATGCTCGACCTGGACAGCGACTCCCGAAGTGGAGCCCATCGGCATGGGCGCGAAGTTCCAAAGCGGCCCATGACGCAGCCCTCGTGACGTTCCTCCTTGTTCCCCTGGAAAGGTGCCCATCATGGCCGCTTACCTCTGTCCTCCTGCCGTGATACACGGCGAGCACGCCGTGGAGACCAGCCAGATCGTGGCGGAGGTGCGCGACCGGCACCCGCATGCGGCGTGGGCGCCGAGGATCGACGGCATCGCGGCCAGTACGGGCATCGAGACCCGCGGGTGGATGCTGCCGCTGGAGACCGCCGTCGCGCCCGGCGACGGCAGCGGCCTGCAGGCTGTCGGCATCCGGACCGCCCAAGAGGCGCTGGCACGCGACGGGTTCACCCAGCAGGACGTGGACCGCGTGATCGCCGCCCTCGAGGCGATACCCGCGCCGCAGACCGTCCAGGAGCGCACCGCGCCGGCCTGGGAGGCCGTGCAGTCCTACGGGGAGCGTGCGGCGCGCGGGGCCCTGCAGATCGCCGGGCTGGACGCCGCAGACATCGACTGCCTGATCACCAGTCACTCCACCACCCCGGCGCTGCCCGGTCTGGACATCGCCCTGGCCAACAAACTTGCGCTCCGCAACGACGTGATGCTGCTGCCGGCCACGCAGTGGGCCTGTGTCGCGGGGACCCGCTCCCTGGCCCTGGCGGCTGATCTCGTGGCCGCGGACCCCGATCGGGTGGTCCTGGTCGTGATCGCGGAGGCGCTGAGCACGACCTACCAGCCCGCGGACGACAGCCTCGAGTCCCTGATCGTCCGGTTGCTGTTCGCGGACACCGCGGTCGCCGCGGTGGTCACGGGCCGCCCGAGGCGCGAGTCGGTGCTGCGGCTGGACGCGGCCTGGCACCACACCGTGCCCGACACCCAAGACCTGCACTGCCTGGAAACGCGGGCGGACGGCACCCACTTCGTGATGGACCGGCGCGGGCCGCGCGCCGTACAGGAGACGGTCACCGCGATGTGGGAGTGGCTGCGCGTCCGTTACCAGGACGACCCCGACTCCTGGCACCCCGACGTGCTGCTCGCGCACCCCGGAGGGACCCGGGTGCTGGAGTACATGGAGCAGACGATGCCCGACGCGTGGCCGTCCGGGCTGCTGGACTACAGCCGGGACAGCTACACCAGCGGCAACCGCGGAGGCGCCGCCGTGTTCGACATCCTGAGGCGGGCGCACGACGCCGGACAGAAGTCGGGCAGTCGCGCCGTCCTGTACGCGGCGGCACCGGGCCTCACCGCCACCGCCCTGGAAGGGGAGTGGCTGTAGCGCGAGCCCGCGCCACCCGTAGCAGCGAACGGGCCGCCCGCATCACCGGTCACGCCACCGGTACCGCTGAGCGCCGTCCGTAGTGTCGGTGGCGCCGGCTGACGCGCACGCCCCCCTGCCCTCGCCGCGCGCGTACGCCCGGCCGCGCCCCGCCCCGCGGCCGCGTCATCTTGCGACTTCCGCCCAGACCACCTTGCCGGTGTCCGTCCACCGCACCCCCCACCGGGTGGTGAGCCGGTGCACGATGTGCAGGCCACGCCCGCCGTCGTCGAGGAGGCCGCCCCGGCTCAGACGCGGCCTGCCGTTGCCGGTGTCGCCCACCTCGCACAGCAGGCCGTGACCACCACCGGCCCTGATCAGTCGTATCGTGATGGGACCGGCGGCAAAGCGCACCGCGTTCGTGACCAGCTCGCTGACCAGCAGCGGCACGTCGTCCTGCGTGTCGCTCCTGGTGTCCCATTGCCGCAGCAGTGCGGAGACGTGCGCGCGGGCACGGGCGGGCGCGTCGTCGCGAGCGGGTAGCCGCCAGGTCGCGGTGTCCCCCTTTTGGTAGCCGATCATGCGCGCGAGCAGCAGGGTCACGTCGTCGCGCTGGCGCACGGGCGCCAGCGCGGAGACGACGTGCCGTGCGGCCTGATGCAGGGCATCCCAGGGGTGCACCGTGGACACGGCATCCGCCAGCCTGCTGATGCCCTCGTCGATCGACAGGGCCGGATCCTCCACCAGGCCGTCGGTGTAGAGGGCGAGCAGGGAGCCCGGGGGTGCGCTGAACGTGTGCACGTCGAACGGCTCCCGCAGCGCGAACTCGGCGCCCAGGCCGGGGTGAGGGCGGACCGCGAGCGGGCCTGCGCGCCCGTTTGGAAGCACCAGGACGGGAGGGAGGTGGCCCGCGCTGGAGAGCGCCACGTCGCGGCTGACCGGGTCGTAGAGGGCGATGCAGCAGGTAGAGCCGAGGGCGCTGTAGCCGGCCGCCAGCCCCGACTCCGCGTCGTCCAGCAGCGTCACGGTCTCGTCCAGGTGCTCCAGCACCTCGTCGGGTGCCAGCCCCGCGGACAGCAGTGCGCGGGCCTCCATGCTCAGCTGGCCCATGGTTGCCGCGGCTCCCAGGCCGTGCCCGACGACGTCACCGACTACCAGCGCGGTACGGCCGTCCGGCAGCGGAAAGCTGTTCACCCAGTCGCCGCCGACGCCCGCGCTGTCGGGGGTGGCGGGCTGGTAGACGCTGGCGATCTCAATGGTGTGGCCGCCGGTCCGGGGCAGCAGCCGGCGCTGCAACGCCAGCACCTGCGTGTGCTCGCGCTGGTGTTGACGGGCCAGGTCGACGTGATGGGCGGTCCTGGCCACCAGTTCCTGCAGGTCGAACAACTCGCTGTCGCGGAAGGGGCAGTCCGCCCGTCGCCAGACCTCCGCCACGCCCAGCACGACGGGTGGCGCGCCGTCCAGGACCAGCGGTACGCACGCCACACTCGCCGACCGGTCACCGGGCACCAGGGCACGTATCACTCGCTGACTGCCAAGTAGCCGCTCGACCGCCTCCCGGTCGGGTATGACGATGGGCTGCGGGGCATCGTCCCGCCGTACCGCCTGTGCCAGCAGGCGACTCGCGTCGCTCGGAAGTTCGCCGCCCGGAGTCACGTAACCCTCGGGCCACGCCCGGTCCGGCACCAGGGCTGCCCGCCGTAGCCGGATGCGCCCGTGCGCCTGCTCGGTGACTCCCTCGCCCGTCCACACGGCGAAGTCGAGGTCGACGGCGGCCACGTCTCCCCAAGCCAGCAGGGACTCCGCCAGCGACTGCGCGGTCTCGCCGATGTCCAGCGAGGTGCCGATCGCGGTCTCGGCGGCGTACAGGTGCAGCCTCCTGGCCATGGCGATCACGGAGACGGTCAAGCCCTCCTGAGGCGGCGCGGCGGGCAGGATGCTCAGCGAGACCACCAGCTCCGACCCGTCGCCGCGCCGCAGGCGCTGGATCCGGGCGACGTGCGCCTCACCGATCTCCAGGACCTGCCGCAACCGCCGTGTGACCGTCGGTACGTCCCCGGCGGGCAGGAGATCGGCGAAACGACTCCCGGCCACGGCGTCCAGACCCGCGAATACGGGGGCGTCCAGATTGCTGCGGGTGATTCTCAGATCCCTGTTCAGGATGACCACGCCGAGAATCTGATCCTGACGGTCGGCTGCCGGGTTGTCGGGTACGCGTTGGCTGGTGGCGCGGTCGCCCCGCGCGTTCGCAGGACCGGCCGCCGCTGCCGCTCCGCCGCGCGGGATGTAGCGCCCCAGGGCGCTGCTGACCTGGTCAAACGGCGAAGAGGACGAGGGGGAGGGTGTGGAGTCCATGCGGCTCCCTCAGCAATCCCCGGCGCAGCGCCGGGGCTGCACTCGGACCCGTGCGTCGGGGCACCGAGATCCCTGACCGCACACCTCATTGAATAACACCGGGGGTCGCTTCGCCCACACCAGCGGATCGCGCGGTGAACGCTGACCATGAGGGAATGCCGCGGCCGGTGGGGCCGTGCTCCGCCTTGCCGGGGGCGTCGCCCGCCAGGATGCGACGACCGCCGCAGGACCACCGGGGGCCGGCGCCGACGGTGATGGCCAGTCCGAGTTCGCTGCAGAGGCGCGCACAGGAGCAGCATGATCAGGCCGCCCTCGAGCGCGTCGCCGCGCAGCCAGTCGGCCTTGGCTTCCTGGGATCTCCTGGAGGGCTTGCGGAATCCGGCCAATATTGATCAGGGCGTGGCCCCGGGACTGAGCGCGTTCGTCTCGTGCAGTCCGGCCGGTGACCCGGTCGGTTTCGCGTCGAGCAGGTCACGGACCTCCCGGTACAGCGGATGGTCCACCAGTACGGAGATGAGGTAGTCGAGGAGGGCGGCGGTTTGCTCGATGGGGAACAGCGGCGCGTCGTGCAGGTGGCGGTCCAGCCGGAGCAGGGTGCGCATGCCGGTGTCGAGGTCTGTGAGCGGCGGCCCTGTCCGCAGGGCAGGTACCTGCTCATCGGCTCCCACATTTTCGTGCCTCTCGACGACCAGGCAGCCAGGGACGCCGCGTCTGCCCGTCGACGATGAGGGGGTGCTTGCTGCCCGGACGTGCTCGGTCGACCGGGCTGGGACCGCTTTTGGGCCCCGCCGGGCAGCCCGCACGTGCGAGGAGTCGATCACCGCCCGGGACCGGTCCAGTTTGTCCTTCGGCCGCAGCTTCTCCAGCAGCACCACATTCAACTGCACCCAGACTCTGGCCTAGTTCCTTGCCGCCAGGCGCCGCCAGCAGGTCGTCCCCGAGCCGAAGCCGAGTTCCTGGGGCAGGTACTCCCACTGGATGCCGGTGTGCAGGACGAAGAGGATCCCGCACAACGCCTGCGGGTCCGGCACTCGAGGTCTGTCCTCGACCAGGTTCGGCGCTGGCACGGGCAGCAACGGCTCGATGAGCGACCACAGTTCATCCGACACGATCCACGGCCGCGACTGGCGTTCACATTCGCGGCGAAGTTATCGAAGCGGGCCTGGCAGAAGCTGTCCGAGACGAGCGGGAGGCAACGGCCTTCGGCTGGCAGGTGGATCTTCGTGGTCCGTCCGCCGCGGGAGCGTCTTAGGGAGTGGTGGTGCGGCCGGCGTGCTGGTGAGTGCGCTCGATCGTGGAGTCCACGGCGACGAGCCGGTCGAGGTCGACCTCGGCGTCTGCCTGCGCGAGCAGAGCGGTGAAGATCCCTTCCTGCGTGCCGTCGATCATTCGCACCCGCACCCCACTGCCCCGTGCTCACCGCCAAGTTCCGCCGGACTGGCCCCAGTTGGTAGCGCAGAACGCCACGGGGTTGTCGCCCCGGTGCCGACAGACCGGAGAAACCCCGTCATCACAGGTCACAGCACGTCTTCGCCGTCAAGGCACCCGCAGACGGTCACCGAACCCTGGATCCAGCTTCAAATCTTGAGCACAAATTACACACACCCCTCTCTTCAGACGGGCCCCGATGGTCTAGATTGACCGTGCTTCACATGCCGGGACACGAGGCGACAAATCGTGATCTATAGGTCAGACGCTGCGCACAGCCAGTTGCTGCGTCGCTGCTGTCAGTCGTGGGGGTGGTCAGTTCTCGGAGCCCGAGAGGGGGCTTTGGACGCGGGGAGCACCTGAGGTTTCGACGGGTTCCAGCGCACCTCGAGAATCTGGCAGGGCATGTGAGTCCGCTGCCGCCAGGGTGGGTTGTTCAAGTAGCGCTGAAGCAGCAGGGATGTCATGCGCTGGAGGCGAGTGCCTCCCGGAGGGAGGAACAGTGCGGCGCGGGGAGGCGGGGGCCTCCCGAGGGGGACGAACTGTGCGGGGGGTGGGGACCTCCCGGGGGGAGGGGCAGTGTTGGGCGACCACGTCGTACCACTGGGGACCGGGGGGGTTCTGTGCGACAGGGGGGATTAGTCGGCCCGTTTCCGTCGGCGCACGGGCGTCTGGCGGACGGAGCAATCAGCCGGCCGACGAGCGGCTGGGAACAGCGGTACCGCCGTACCGTGATCACCAGCGATACCGTGGTCACCGCCTTGGTGGTGGCGGCGATCGGCAACTTCTTCGGGGCCCGGGACGCGGCCAACTGGCACGAGAAGTGGGGAATACTCGCATTCGGCACAGAGCTGCTGGTGCTGGGAGCGCTTGCGGTGAGCCGGTCGTGGGCTCCGGCCGTGCTCGGCCAGGGCGCCGAGGAATTCCGCCGGCTCGGACGCTCACTGTTCACCGCGACCGTCGTACTGGCGCTCGGCGGGATCGCCCTCACCTCGCGCAACATCAAGCTCTGGATCTTCGTCGCGATCCCAGCGATCGCGCTCGTCACGATGACCGCGCGGTATCTGCTCCGTCTCTCGCTGCACAAGCAGCGGAAGGAAGGGCAGTGCCTTAGACCGGTGCTTGCCGCCGGGAGCCCGGACACCGTGCGCGACTTGATATCCCGAACCCGCAAGTTCCCGCACCTCGGATGGCGCGTGGACGGAGTGTGCACGACGGACGGGATCGACGGTGACGAACTGGACGGAGTGCCGGTCGTCGGCCGACTGACGGACGTCGCCAAGTACGTCGATCACGACGGCTACCGGGTCGTCGCCGTCACGCCGGACGTGTACTGGACTCCGGAGCGGCTGCAGCGGCTGGCCTGGAACCTCGAAGGCAGCGACGCCGAGATGGTCGTGGCCCCCGTGCTGATGGAGGTGGCCGGCCCGCGGCTGCACGTCGACGCGGTGCTCGGGATCCCGCTGCTGCGGGTCAGCATGCCGACCTTCACCGGGGGCCGCCGGGCGATCAAGGGGGTCGTCGATCGGGTGGGCGCGGCGATCCTGCTGATGCTGTTCGCGCCGCTGATGCTGCTCGTCGGACTGCTGGTGCTGGTGGACAGCCGGGGCGGGGTGTTCTACCGCCAGCGAAGGGTCGGCAAGGACGGCCACGAGTTCACCATTCTCAAGTTCCGCACCATGGTCACCGGGGCCCATGGGGCACGTGCCGCACTGGCCGACCGCAACGAGGGTTCGGGGCTGCTGTTCAAGCTCCGCCGGGATCCGCGGGTGACCCGGGTGGGAGCAGTGCTGCGCCGGTACTCGCTCGACGAGCTCCCGCAGCTTTTCAACGTGCTCACCGGATCGATGTCGCTCGTCGGTCCGCGGCCTCCGTTACCGGAGGAGTCCGCCGCGTACGGCCCGGACATCCGGCGGCGGCTGCTCGTCAAGCCCGGACTCACCGGCCTGTGGCAGATCAGCGGGCGCAGCGACCTGCCGTGGGAGGAGGCCGTCCGCCTTGACCTTCGGTACGTGGAGGACTGGTCGCTCGCCCTCGACACGGTGATCTTGTGGAAGACGCTGCGCGCGGTGCTCCAAGGGCAGGGGGCCTACTGATGCGCGGGGGGCGTTGTCCGGCCGACGTGCGGACCGCAGGCCAAAAGGGCCTGCCTGGGGGGAGGAACGGATCATGAGAGTCAGCGTTCTGGGGCTCGGCTACGTGGGCTGCGTGTCGGCCGCATGCCTGGCCGGCCAAGGCCACGAGGTCATCGGGGTGGACGTGAACCAGGCGAAGGTCGACCTGGTCAACGACGGCAAGGCCCCGGTGGTCGAGGAGCGGATCGGCGAGCTCATCGCCGAGGTCGTGCGGTCCGGAGCATTACGCGCCACCGACGACGTACGCGAGGCGATCATGGGCAGTGACGTGTCGCTGGTCTGCGTGGGCACACCGTCGGAGCCCAACGGCAGCCTGTGCACCACGTACTTGGAGCGGGTCACCGAGCAGATCGGCGCCGCGCTGGCGGACCGCAGTGGGCGCAGTGGCCGGCACACGGTCGTGTTCCGCAGCACCATGCTCCCGGGCACCTGCATGAACCTGCTGGTACCGATCCTGGAGAAGTACGTCGGCGGCACGGCCGGGGTGGACGTCGGGGTCGCGGTCAACCCGGAGTTCCTGCGCGAGGGCACGAGCGTGCGGGACTTCTTCGACCCGCCCAAGACGGTCATCGGCGAGCTCGACCCGGCGAGCGGCGACGCGGTGGCGGCGCTGTACGAGGGCCTGCCCGGCGAGGTGTTCCGGGTGCCGGTACCGACGGCCGAGGCCATCAAGTACGCGGACAACGCCTTCCACGGCCTCAAGATCGGCTTCGCGAACGAGCTGGGCGCGGTGTGCCAGGCACTCGGGGTCGACTCGCACCAGGTGATGGATGTGTTCCTGGCCGACCGCAAGCTGAACATCAGCCCCGCCTATCTGCGGCCCGGCTTCGCCTTCGGCGGCTCCTGCCTGCCCAAGGACCTGCGCAGCCTGGTCCACGCGGCGCAGCGGGCCGACGTCTCGGTGCCCATCCTCTCCCACGTGCTGCCCTCCAACTCCGACCATCTGCAGCGTGCGGTGGACCTGGTCGAGCGCACCGGAAAGCGGCGGGTGGGCCTGTTCGGCCTTTCCTTCAAACCCGGCACCGACGACCTCCGCGAGAGCCCGCTCGTCGAACTGGCGGAGAGGCTCTTCGGCAAGGGGTACGACCTCAAGATCTATGACGCCAACGTGAGCCTCTCCCGGCTGATCGGCGCGAACCGCGAGTACATCGAGACCCGGCTGCCGCACCTCGCGCAGCTGCTCGCGGACTCCGTCGACGAGGTGCTCGACCACGCCGAGGTCTGCCTGGTCGGGACCAAAGATCCGGCCGTCCTTTCGGCGCTGCCGCACGGCGGCAGCCCGGTGATCGTCGACCTCATCCGCCTTCCCGACGCCGAGACGCGCCGAGCCGAACCGGGGTACATGGGCCTTGCTTGGTAACAGATCGTTTGATGACATAGCCGGCGGCCACGGCTCGGGCCGGCGCGCGCTGATCCTGGTGGAGAACCTGTCGGTGCCGTTCGACCGGCGGGTGTGGCAGGAGTGCACGACGCTGCGCGACGCGGGCTGGGAGGTGCACGTCATCTGCCCCCGTGGGGAGAAGCGGGACACGGAACCGGAGGCGTTGATCGACGGGGTGCGCATCCACCGCTATCCGTTGCGCGCCGCCACCGGAGGACCGGCCGGCTACCTGCGGGAGTACGGAACGGCGCTGTGGCACACGGCCCGGCTGGCCCGCAAGGTCGGCCCGGTCCACGTCGTCCACGCCTGCAACCCGCCCGACCTGCTGTTCCTGTCGGCCCGGTGGCTGCAGCGGCGCGGCGCACGGTTCGTCTTCGACCAGCACGACCTGGTACCCGAGCTGTACCTGTCCCGGTTCGACCGCGGCAAGGACCTGCTCTACCGCGCCGTGTGCGCGCTGGAACGGCGGACCTACCGGGCCGCGGACATCGTGCTGGCCACGAACGAGAGCTACCGGGACGTCGCGGTGAGCCGTGGCGGCCGGCGCCCCGAGGACGTCTTCGTGGTGCGCAGCGCGCCCCAGATCGAGCGGTTCCAACCGGTACCGCCCGAGACGGAGTTGAAGCGCGGCAAACCTCATCTGCTGTGCTACCTCGGCGTCATGGGCCCGCAGGACGGCGTCGACTACGCTCTGCGCGCCCTCGCAAAGCTGCGCGACGAGTTCGGGCGGACCGACTGGCACGCGGTGTTCGTCGGCTCCGGCGACGCCTTCGACGCGATGGTGGAGCTGTCGCGGCAGCTCGGGCTCACGGACCAGGTGCAGTTCACCGGGCGCATTCCGGACGCCGACCTGGTGCGCTACCTGTCCACCGCGGACGTGTGCCTCTCTCCCGACCCGCGCAATCCGCTCAACGACGTGTCGACCATGAACAAGGTCCTGGAGTACATGGCCATGGGCCGGCCGATCGTCTCCTTCGACCTGAAGGAGGCGCGCGTCTCCGCCGGCGACGCCGCCGTCTACGCGCCGGCCAACGACGAGGCCCAGTTCGCCAAGCTCATCACGGTGTTGCTGGACGATCCGGAGAAGCGGGCCCGGATGGGCAAGATCGGCCAGGAGCGAATCGGCGGGCAGCTTTCCTGGAGCAACTCGCAGGCATCGCTGCTCGCCGCCTACGCCGCCGCGTGCCGGGACCGCAGTGCGGTGTCGGCGAGCGGTCCGGTGCGCACAAGGAAGAAGAGGCAGCGCAGTTGAACGAAGACACCATCCGCCTCGTCACGATCGGGCGGATACTCCGCCGGCGGTGGCGGCTTCTGGCCGTCCTCGCCGTGGTGGGCGCACTATTCGGCTACGGCACCTCGGTGCTGGTGTTCCCGCCGCGATACACCGCGTCGGCGCCGGTACTGCTGCCGGGCATCTGGGAGGAGCGCGAGCTGCTCACCCAGGTGGACATCGCCACCAGTTCGGCAGTGGTCGGCCGCGCGGCCGCCGCTCTCCACTGGACCGGCGTCAGCGACACCGAGCTGCGGGACAACGTGAGCGCCAAGGCCGCCGACGGGAACATCATCACGATCTCCGGTACGGCCGACACCCCGGAGCGCGCGCAGCGGCTCGCCGACCGGGTGGCCCAGCAGTTCGTGCAGTTCGCCGCGCAGGTCGCGGGCAGCGGCACCGACTCCGCGGCGGCCGCGGAGACCGAGGCGCTGCGGAAGCAGGTGGCAGACACCAACCGCCGCATCAGCAAACTGGCCAAGGCTGCCGATCCGGGACAGACCGTGGAGAGCGTGCAGACCCGCACCGCGCTCGAGAACCTGCGCACCTCGCTGGAGGCGGCCATGAAGAAACTCGACGAGGCCGGCCCGGCGAGCAACAAAGCAGGCATGGTCGTCATGGGGTCGGCCGCACGGCCGACCGGCGAGGCGCCGCCGACGAGGATTCAGCTCATCGTCGGCGGGGCGCTGCTGTTCTTCCTGCTCGCGGTCATCGGCCATCTCGTCGCAGCACGGATGAACCGCCGACTGCGCACCGAACCGGAGATCGCCGCGGCGCTGGGCTCGACGCTCCTCGGCACCGTCGACGTGCCCGGTGAACGGCGCGCGCACCCGCCGGCAGGCGGGGGCCCACGAGCCCGGATCGGCCGACTCCTCGGCACCGACACACCGTGGGACACACCGGCCCCGCAGAAGTCCGGCGACGAGGCCGGCAGACGGCTCCGCTACCGGCGGGTGTGCGCTCGCCTCCGGGAGCAGCTGCCGGCTCCCCGGCGGCTGCTGGTCGTCGTACCGGACGGAGACGAGATCGCCCGCCGGGCCGCCGGACAGCTCGCCGCCGAGGCCAAGGGCGATCCGCAGCTGCGGGTGGTGGAGGTGTCGGTGGACCGGCCGATGGTGCCGGACCACGACACCGAGTCGGGCGCCCTGGTGGTTCTCAGCCCGGGCAGCTGGACCGCGGAGGAGCTCACCGGCATCGCCGAGGCGTGCGCGGACGGCAGGCACGAGGTCGTCGGCGTCGTCGTGGCCGGCACGGTCGAGGCCCAGCCCACGCGCTCTGCCGACCAGCTTCCGGACGACGCCACTCCGACGTTCGCGGTGCCCGGCCACGTGCGGGGAGGTTCAGCGTGACGACCAGCACGACTTCGAAATCGCCGGTCGACGCGCCGCTCCTCGACCTGCAGGCGCTGGTGGTGTCGGTGCGCAGGCGCCGCCGCCTGTGGAGCGCAATGGCACTCCTCGGCCTGCTGGCCGGCGCGGCGGTGGCGGTCCTGATGCCGCCGGCGCCGAGCGCGATGACCAAGGTGCTGGTCGCGCACGCGGAGGACCAGCCGAACGACACCGGAACACTGATCCGTACCGACGTCGCGGTGCTGCAGACCACACGGGTCGCCGACATGGCCCTGAAGTCCCTCAAGTCCCCGGAAAGACCGGAGGACTTCATGCGGGACTACCGGGGTACCGGCCTGACCAACAACCTGCTGCAGATCGATGTGACCGGCGACAGCGAAGCGGAAGCGGTGGCCCGGGCCAAGGCGCTGGCCGACGCGTTCGTCACGGACCATGTGACGCGGATGCAGGAAACCGCGAAGGCCGAGGCCAAGGCCCTGCTCGACCAGCGTGACCGCACGCGGGACGAGCTCGCCCAGGTCAACAAGGAGATCGGAGACCGGTCGCCGGACAGCGACCCGACAGCGTCGGCGAGCATCGAGTCGCTCTTCGCCCGCCGGGCCGAACTCAACTCGCGGATAGCCGACTTCGACCAGCGTGCCGCGGACGCGCGTACCGGCACGCCCAGCGTCATCGCCGGCACGCAGATCGTGGACGCCGCGCGCGCGGTGCGGCACTCCCTGCCCAAGGCCGCGGTCACCGACGCCGCGATCGGGCTCGTCCTCGGCCTCTTCCTCGGGCTCGCGCTTGCCGCGGTCGGCGTCGTGGTGGCGGACCGCCCGGTGCTGCGCCGGGACATCGCGGCGAACCTGGGCGCTTCCGTCATCGCGGAGCTGCCCCGCCGGTCGGGCAGGCCGTGGCAGCGCCGACGAACCCGCAAGGCACGCGAACGGCTCACCGCGTCCCTGGCCCGCACCGTGCGCGGCTCCGCGGAACCGGTGTCGCTGCTGGAACTGGGCTGCGCGCGCAGCACGAGCGTGATCGCTCTGAACGTTGCCCGAGCACTGTCGGCCGAGGGGGCCGTGGCCGTCATCGACGGTCTGCCCGGCCCGCAGCTCTCCGGCCGCCGCCAGAAACCAGGAGACCCCACCGTGGTCAGCGGCGAGCAGGCCGCGGCCGTACCGGATCAGGGGCACCTGATCGGCGTCGGCTCGGTCGCACCCGGCACCGCGTGGACCGACCTCCAGTACCTCGGCACCCAGACCGTGCTCGTCGTGCGTGCCGGGCACGGCAGCGCCGCATGGCTGCACACCGTGGCGCGGCAGCTCGCGGACCAGCGCATTCCGGTGATCGGTGTGGTGCTGATCGACCCCGATCCGCGTGACCGGACCGACGGCACGCTGTGGGACGGGCTGCACACCGCGCTGCGCGGCCAGAACGAGCGGCTGGCCCGACAGAACGGGACAGGCCGGCGGCGGGCTGAGCGGCTGCCGATCTGGGCGGCACGGGTCCCGGACAGCGACCAGGAGGTGCGGTAGCACATGTGTGGCATCGCAGGCACTTACCGATGGCCGGACGGGAAGGCCGTGGCCGACCGGCTCACCGAGACCCTCGCCCACCGCGGTCCGGACGGGGCGGGCCGGTACAGCCACCCCGTCGGTGACGGCGAAGTGCACCTCGGGCACCGTCGGCTGGCCATCATCGACCTGTCCGAGACCGGTGCCCAGCCGATGGTCTCGGACGGCCTCGTCCTGACGTACAACGGCGAGCTGTACAACGCTCCCGAGCTGCGTGCCGAACTGTCGGCCGCCGGGGTGCGCTTCCGCGGTACCTCGGACACCGAGGTGCTCCTGGAGGCCTGGCGGCGCTGGGGCACGGACTGCCTGCCCCGCCTCCGCGGCATGTTCGCGTTCGGGATCTTCGACGAGCGCACCGGCGAACTGGTGCTGGCCCGCGACCAGTTGGGCATCAAGCCGCTGTTCCTGCTCCGGCGCGGCGAGGGCCTGGTGTTCGCCTCCGAGCTCAAGGCGTTCGCCGCCGCGACCGGCGGGAAGCTGGAGGTGGACCACGCGGCGCTGGTGGCCTCGCTGCTGTACTACTGGGTGCCGGACTCGCGGTGCGCGTTCCGGGAAGCGGAGAAGCTGCCGCCGGGGACCTGGCTGCGGTGCCGGCCCGACGGCCGGGTGCAGCGCGGCCGGTTCTGGAACCTGAAGGACGTCGCCGCCGAGGGCCGGGAACGAGCCCGGAGCGGCGAACAGCCGGACTTGGCAGCCATCGTCGAGGAGTCGACCCGGCGGCACCTGCTCTCCGACGTACCCGTGGCGACCTTCCTGTCCGGCGGGCTCGACTCCAGCTACCTGACCGCACTGGCGGCCCGCGACCGGCCCGGGATCTCCGCCTACACGATCGGGTTCCGCGCCGAGGACGCCAAGTTCGAGGCGATGCCGGACGACCTGCGCTATGCCCGGCAGGTGGCCGAGCGGTTCGGCGTCGACCTGCACGAGATCGAGATCGCCCCGAACGTACTCGACCTGCTGCCGCAGATGACGTACCACCTGGACGAGCCGATCGGCGACCCCGCCGCGATCAACACCTTCCTGATCTGCTCGGCCGCCCGGGAGGCCGGGGTCAAGGTGATGCTCTCGGGGATGGGCGCCGACGAACTGTTCGCCGGGTACCGCAAACACCTGGCCAACCTCCTTGCCCTGCGCTACCAGCGCGTCCCGCGGCCGCTGCGCCGAGGGGTGTCCGCGGCCGTGGACCGGTTGCCGGTCGCCACCTCCCGCCGGGGGTTCCGGTCGGTGCGCTTCGCGAAGCGGTTCCTCTCCTTCGCCGATCTGCCGGAGGAGACCGCGTTCCGGCGCAGCTACACCATGTACGACCAGGACGAACTGCTCGCCCTGGTCGATCCGGACCTGGCCGGCACGGTCGACGACGTGCTCACCGAGCATGCGGACATCTACCAGGACAACGACCTCGACGACTTCGTCAACCGCATGTGCCTGGGCGACGCCCGGATGTTCCTGCCGGGCCTGAACCTCGCCTACACGGACCGCTCCAGCATGGCCGCGTCGACCGAGGTGCGGGTGCCGTACGTGGACGTCGAGGTGGTCAAGGCGGCGTTCGCCGTGCCCGGCGATCGCAAGATCGTCGGACGGCAGGGCAAGGCCGTACTCAAGGAGGCGGCCACCTCGATCCTGCCCCGCGAGATCGTGTACCGGCCCAAGGGCCTGTTCAGCGCCCCGCTGCGGGCCTGGATGAGCCGGGATCTGGCACCGCTGGTGCGCGAGGTGGTCAACGACGGCGAGCTCGTCCGCTCCGGGATCCTGCGCCGCGACGCGCTGGCCCGGATGGTCGCCGAGGACGCCGCCGGGCAGCAGGACTTCTCCAAGCATCTGTGGCACGTACTGACGCTCGAGTACTGGTATCGCGACGCGACCTCCGGGTCCGGCCAGAGCACTCGCTCGGCGGCGTAGAAGACGGCGAAGACGGCGTAGAACAAGGGGACTTGAGTGAAGCAGGTTGTTCAGAACTACAAGAGCGGCGAGCTGGCGGTGCTCGACGTTCCGGTGCCGGTGTGCAAGCCGGGCGGTGTGCTGGTCCGCAGCGCCTACTCGCTGATCTCCACCGGCACCGAGCTCATGAAGGTGTCCGAGGCCGGCATGTCGATGCTGGGCAAGGCCCGCTCCAGGCCGGACCAGGTGGCCAAGGTCATGCAGAGCGTGGCCACCAACGGGGTGCCCGCCACCTACCGCAAGGTGATGGGCAAGCTGGACTCCTACACGCCGCTGGGCTATTCACTGTGCGGGGTGGTCGAGCAGGTCGGCGCCGGGATCGACGACGTGAAGGTCGGCGACCTGGTGGCCTGCGCCGGCAACGAGCACGCGTTGCACGCCGAGCTGAACTGGGTGCCGAAGAACCTCTACGCCTCGGTGCCGGACGGCCTCGCGCCGCGCCACGCGGCCTTCGGCACCGTCGGGTCGATCGCGATGCAGGGCGTCCGCCAGGGCGAGCCGCAGCTCGGCGAAGTGGCACTCGTCATCGGCCTCGGCCTGATCGGTCAGCTGGTGGTGCAACTCCTCACCGCCTCGGGAGTTCGTGTCGTCGGCGCCGACCCGGACCCGGCGCGCTGCGAGCTCGCCGCGCGCCTGGGCGCCGCGGCCTGCGGCGATCCCGGGTCCGCGGCCGTGGAAACCGCCGTCGCCGAACTCACCGGCGGTCACGGCGTGGACCAGGTGTACCTGGCCGCCGGCGGCGGCAGCAACCAGCCCGTCGAGCTGGCCGCCCGGCTCTGCCGGGACCGCGGCCGGGTCGTCGACATCGGAAAGTGCCGCCTGGACCTGCCGTGGAACGCGTACTACGAGAAGGAACTCGACGTCCGGTTCTCCCGCAGCTACGGCCCCGGGCGCTACGACCCGGAGTACGAGCTGGAGGGCCGCGACTACCCGATCGGCTACGTGCGCTGGACCGAGCGCCGCAACCTGGCGTGCTTCCTCGATCTCCTCGCCCGCGGCAGCGTCGACGTGGAGCCGTTGGTCTCGCACATCGCCGACTTCGACGACGCCGTCGAGACGTACCAGCGCCTGAAGGACGGCGAGTTGAAGGCCGTGGCCGTGCTGTTCCGGTACCCGGAACAGGCGCAGGACACGGCGGAGGCGGCCGCACCGGTGGTGGCGGTGCCCGCGGTGGCTGTGTCCACCAAAAGCATGAAGCCGAGTCCGGCCCGCGCCACCAGCACGCCGGTGAAGCTGGCGTTCGTCGGCGCGGGAAACTACGCGACGTCGATGCTGCTGCCGCACCTGGCACAGCGCGAGGGCGTGGAGTTGTCGACCGTCGTCACCACGACGGCGCTGTCCGCGGCCAACGCGCAGCGGAAGTTCGGCTTCGCCGAGGCGACCACCGATCTCGACGCCGTGCTCGGCGACAAGTCCATCGACGCGGTGTTCGTGGTCACCCGGCACAGCTCGCACGCCGAACTGACCCGACAGGCACTGCTGGCCGGCAAGACCGTCTTCGTGGAGAAGCCGCTGGCCCTCACCGAGGACGAGCTGGCCGGCGTGCTCGCGGCGGTGGAGGAGTCCGGCAACGACCGGCTGCAGGTGGGCTTCAACCGCCGGTTCGCGCCCCTGCTGCAGGAGGCCAGGAAGCGGTTCGGCACCCGGACCGGTCCGGCGAGCCTGCGCTACCTGGTCAACGCGGGCCGGCTGCAGCACGGCAGCTGGTACCTCCAACAGGGCACCGAGGGCTCGCGGTTCGAAGGCGAGGGCGGGCACTTCATCGACACGGCGAGCTGGCTGCTGGAGGCCGACCCGGTCTCGGTGTACGCGGTCGCCCCGTCCGGCAACGAGGACCTCCAGGTCGTACTGCGCTACCCGGACGGGTCCACCGCCACCATCAGCTACGTCACCACCGGCGCACCCGGCTTCCCCAAGGAGACGCTGGACCTCGTCGCGGACGGCAAGGTGCTGCGGCTCGACGACTTCGTCCGTGCTTCGGTGTACGGCCGTAAGAAGTGGGTCAGTTCGCGGCTGCCCAAGGCCCGGGACAAGGGCCAGTCCGCCGAACTGGCCGCGTTCATCAAGGCCGTGCGGACCGGCGGGCCGATGCCGGTGCCGCTGGAGTCGCTGGTCGCCACCACGGCGGCCACCCTCGCCGTACAGGCCGGCCTGGCCGGCGGTGTGCCGGTGACGTTGGAGCGGGCACGATGACCATGAGCGCGGGCTGGTACCTGCGGCGGCTGTCCCGGATGGGACCGCAGGAGGTCGCGGGCCGGGTGGGCGACGCGGTGCGCAGGCGGCGGTGGCGGTCGGCGCCGCCGGACTGCCCGAGCGTGCCCGGCGCCCGGTTCACCGCGGTCCTGCCCGCAGGGACGATCGCCGCCATGGCTCCGGACGCCGCGAAACGCCTCGTCGCCGAGGCGGACCGGCTGATGGACGGGCACGCCGAGTTCTTCGGGGTGGACCGCGACGACCTGGCCGACCCGGACTGGTCGTACGATCCGAAGACCGGGCGACGGGCTCCGCAGGTCTACGCCTTCGACGTGCCATACCGCGACGAGGGCACGGTCGGGGACATCAAGCAGATCTGGGAGCCGTCCCGGCACCAGTACCTCACCCAGCTCGCCGCCGCCTACGCGATCACCGGGAACGAGCGGTACGCCGAACGCGTGGCCGAGCACCTGCGCTCGTGGTGGTCGGCCAACCCACCACTGCGCGGCGTCCATTGGGTCAGCGGCATCGAGCTGGGCATCCGGCTGCTGTCCTGGGTGTGGATCCGCCGGCTGCTCGACGGCTGGCCGGGCGCGGCCGGGCTGTTCGAGGACAACCCGGTGGCGTTGAACCAGATCTGGCACCACCAGCGCTGGCTGGCCGCCTTCCCCAGCCGCGGGTCCTCGGCGAACAACCACGTCATCGCCGAGGCCGCCGGGCAGTTCGCCGCGGCCTGCGCGTTCGACTGGTTTCCCGCCTCGGAGCGTTGGCGAGCCGACGCTCTGCGGTCCCTGGATCGGAACCTGCGCAGCAACACCTACCTCTCCGGCCTCAACCGCGAGCTGGCCACCGAGTACCACGGACTGGTGCTGGAGCTCGGCCTGGCCGCGGTGGCCGAGGCGGACGCCGCAGGCGTGCAGGTCCCCGCGTCCGTCCGCCTTGTGCTGCTGCGCATGACCGACGCGCTCGCGGCCGTCGTGGACAACCGGCTCCGGCCGCCGCGCCAGGGGGACGCGGACGACGGGCACGGTCTGATCGTGGACGGCGCGGGCACCGACCGCTGGGGCTCGCTGCTGGCCACCGGGGACGCCGTGTTCGGCCGGCTCGACTGGTGGCCGACGGTGACCGGCACCGATGTGCGCACCCCGCTGCTGGCCGCGCTCGCCAAACCCACGGAACTGTCCGTGACCCGCCCGGCGAGCCGACCGGCACACTTCGCCGACGCGGGTATGACGATCCTGCGCGGCCCGGAAGAGATCTGGTGCCGCTGCGACGGTGGTCCGCACGGCTTCCTGTCCATCGCCGCGCATGCCCACGCGGACGCGCTGTCCGTGGAGGTGCGGCACGACGGGGTCGATGTGCTCGCCGACCCGGGGACGTACTGCTACCACGGGCAGCCCGAGTGGCGGCAGTACTTCCGGTCCACCCTCGGCCACAACACCCTGCAGCTGGACGGCGGTGACCAGTCCGTCTCCGGCGGCCCGTTCCTGTGGACCCGGCATGCCCGCACCCGCGTCCTGGCCGCGGACACATCCGACGCCTCCGACGGGGGGACGGCCCGCTGGTCCGCCGAGCACGACGGCTACCAGGGCTCCGTGCACCGCCGCCGGGTGGAGCTGACGGCCGCGAGCCAGGAGCTGACGGTGGTGGACGAGGTGAGCGGGTCGCGCCGGACCGTGAACCTGGCGTTCCACCTCGGTCCGGCGATCACCGCGGACCTGGTGGGGAACCGGGCACAGCTCACCTGGACCCGCGACGGCGAGGACCGCTCCGCCGTACTCGACCTGCCCGGGCAGCTGTCCTGGCAGGCGCATCACGGCGAGACCGACCCGCCGCTGGGCTGGTACTCCGCCGGATTCGGGCGCAAGGGACCCGCTACCACTCTGATCGGCACCGGCTCCACCGACGGCACGGAGGGTTTCACCACCGTGCTCGGGTTCCGCGGCTAGGGGGGGCACGTGGGGATCAAGAGGCGGCCCTGGGCGTTGGCGGTGGCACCGCTGGCGCTGGCCCTGCTGGCGGCGACCGGCTGTGACAGCAGCACGCCGGAAGCCAGTGCGAACCCGACCGCCGTGCCGACCACGTCCGGGACGCGGTCCACGTCCCTGGCCCGGGTGTGCGCCAACCCCGCGGCCGGGCCGACGAAGGCGCCGACGGGGGCGGTGACGGTCGACCCCGCGAAGGTCGGTGACCTGGTGGCGAAGACCAAGAACAGCCCCCCGAACACCACGTTCTGGCTCCGGCCGGGCAAGCACAGGCTCGACCCGGACCGTTACGCCCAGGTCGTCCCCAAGAAGGGGGACCGCTACCTCGGTGCGCCGGGCGCGGTGCTCGACGGCGGGAAGAAGAACCAGTACGCGTTCAGCGGCAACGCCGGCGACGTCACGATCCGCTACCTGACCGTGCAGCGTTTCGTGGCGCCGTCGGACGAGGGCGTGGTCAACCATGACTCGGCCGACGGGTGGGTGATCGAGGACTCGACGATCCAGGACAACGACGGTGCCGGGCTGATGGCCGGTGCCCGCCAGCAGGTCCGCGCCAACTGCCTGCGGAACAACGGCCAGTACGGCATGAACGCGTACAAGGGCAAAGGCCGTATCACCGGACTGGTGGTCGAGGGCAACGAGATCGTGGGCAACAACACCGGCGACTGGGAGCGACGCAAACCGGGCTGCGGCTGCACCGGAGGCATCAAGTTCTGGGCCGTCAATGGCGCCGATGTACAAGGGAATTGGGTGCACGACAACCGCGGAACCGGGTTGTGGGCGGACACCAACAACAACGACTTCCTCATCGAGAACAACGTGATCGAGGCCAACGACGGTGCCGCGCTGATCTACGAGATCAGCTACAACGCGATCATCCGGAACAACACGATCCGGCGGAACAACTGGGTCGAGGGCCGCAAGGCGGCCGACAGCGGCGACAGCTTCCCGTTCGCGACCGTCTACCTGTCCGAGTCGGGCGGCGAACCACGGGTCAAGGCCCGTACCGACAAGATCGAGATCTACCGGAACGTGCTGGAGAACAACTGGTCCGGGATCACCCTGTGGGAGAACGCCGACCGGTTCTGCAACAGCCCGGCCAACACCTCGTCCGGTGACTGCACGTTGCTGGTGAAGAAGACCGCCGGCTGCGCGAAGTCGGCCATCGCGAAGGCACCGCTCTATGCCGACTGCCGGTGGAAGACCCAGCGGGTGGACATCCACGACAACCGCTTCGTGCTGGACAAGTCCGTCGTCAAATGCACGGCGAAGTGCGACCGCATGGCGGTGCTGTCCAACTACGGCACCTATCCGGACTGGTCGCCGTACAAGGGCGAGAAGGTGGCCGACGCGATCACGCAGAAGCAGCACAACCGCTGGCACGACAACGTCTACGTCGGACCGTGGAAGTTCGTCGCCCACGACCCGAGCCGGGTGCTCGACTTCGAGGGCTGGCAGGGCATGCCGTACCAGCAGGACGCGGGCAGCACCCTCGACCCACGGGCCGGTGGTTGAGATGGAGGCGGAGCGCACGCCGAAGGTCGTCGGGGTGGTCTGGGGGCTGCTGGTCCTCAACACGCTCGGCTCCGCCGGGGCGAAGACCATCGTCCCGCTGCCCCGTTCCCTCATCCAGCTGGTCACCATGGGTGCTCTGGTCGCCGCGTTCACGCTGGCGCTCGCGGTCAATCTCCGGCTGCGCATCCGAGCCAGTGCGTACGTGCTCCTGCTCACCTTGCTGCTGGTGACGAGCTTGATCTCCAGCGTGCAACTGGAGTCCGGGTTCGGTGCGCTGTTCCGCTGCTTCCGGCTGACTCTCTTCGTCTGCACGCTGTGGCTGCTCAGCCGCTGGTGGGACGGTGGCCTGACGTTCGTACGGCACCACATCCGGATGTACTTCGCGGTGCTCGGGTCGGTGGCCGCCGGCCTGGTCGTCTCACCGGGCGCGGCCCTGCCCGACCTCTACGGCGGACGCCTGGTCGGCGCGTTGTGGCCGCTCACCCCGCCGCAGATCGGCCAGTACGCCGCCGTGATCATCGGGCTCACCGTGCTGCTGCTTCTGGGCCGCCGGACCGACAAGACGAGTGCGGCGGTGGTCATCGTGCCGTCGCTCGTCCTGCTCGCGCTCACCCATACCCGGACGGCCACGCTCGGCCTGCTGCTCGGGCTGGTGTTGGCGATCGGCTCGCTCCTGCTCACCAGCTCCGCGGCCCGCCGCTTCTTCACCTGGGCGGTGGTGTGCGCCACGGTGGCCGCGGTGGGGTTCGCCTCCATGCTCCAGGCGTGGTTCCTGCGCGGACAGAGCAAGGAGAACTTCTCCAGCCTCACCGGTCGGGCCAAGGTCTGGGACGCCCTGCTGTCCGCGCCCCGGACGACCGGGGAGAAGTTGTTCGGCGTGGGCCTGGGCGACAAGTCGTTCGGCGGGCTGCCGATCGACAACAGCTGGCTGGCCGTCTACAACGAGCAGGGGCTGATCGGCGTCACCCTCGTCGCGGCGATCATCATCGTGCTGGGCGGCGTCGCGTTGCTGCGGCCACCGTCGCTGCAGAGGGCCTGCGCGATCTTCCTGATCAGCTACTGCGCGATCGCGTCGTACACCGAGGCCGGCCTCGGCGACGCCTCGCCGTATCTGCTGCATCTGGCCCTGGCCGCCTCGCTGTTGGCGACACCTGCCAAGGCCACCCCCCTCGCGCTGCCCGACGTCCCCCGACGACGCGTCCCGCGCTGGGCCCAGAGAGCAGAGGTGAGGTGAGCATGCACATCCTCGTGGTGCACAACCGCTACGGCTCGGCGCAGCCGAGCGGAGAGAACAAGGTCGTCGACCAGGAGGTGGAGCTGCTGCGTGCGGCCGGCCACCGGGTCGAGATGTTCGAGCGACGCAGCGACGACATCGGCGCCATGTCCCTCCTCGCCAAGGTCGCGGTGCCACTGCGGGTGCCGTGGAACCCGGCGGTCCGCGCGGAGCTCACCGCCCGGCTGCGCACCGAGCGGCCGGACGTGGTGCACGTCCACAACGTCTTCCCGCTCCTGTCGCCGGCGGTGCTGGCCGCCTGCGCCGACGCCGGCGTGCCCGCCGTCGCCACGCTGCACAACTACACCCAGGTCTGCCCGCCCGGCACGCTGCAGCGGGACGGCCGGCCGTGCACCGAGTGCGTCGGGTCCGCGCCGCTGCCCGCCGTCCGGCACGGCTGCTACCGGAACTCCCGGCTGGCGACGGTGCCGCTCGCGGTCAGCCTGTCGGTCAACCGGCGACGGTGGTGGTCCGGCGTGGAGCGGTTCTTCTGCATCTCCGAGGCGCAACGCGACGTGCTGGTGCGGTCGGGGATGCCGCCCGAGCGGCTGGCGGTGAAGCACAACTTCGTGCCCGACCCGGGCACGCGCCGGACGGACGCCGGTGAGCATGTGCTCTATCTCGGCCGGCTCGCGGAGGCCAAGGGCGTGCGGCTGCTCATGGCCGCGTGGGACGAACTCGCCGCCGACGGCGGGGTGGGCGTGCCGCTCGTGATCGCCGGTACGGGGCCGCTGGAGCCGGAGGTGACCGCCTGGGCGGCCGGCCGGGACGACGTCCGGTACGTCGGCCTTTATGACACGGCCCAGTGCCAGGAGGCCATCGCGCGGTCGGTCGCCGTGGTGGCTCCCTCGACGTGGCTGGAGGCGTTCGGCCTGGTGGTCGTGGAGGCGATGGCGGCCGGGGTCCCGACCGTCGCCGCCGGTCACGGCGCCTTCGTCGAACTCGTCGAGGACGGGGTGACCGGGCTGCTGCACCGGCCGGGCGAGTCCGCATCGCTCGCGTCCTGCATACGCCGGATCGCGGCCGATCAGGACCGCAACCGGGAGATGGGCCAGGCGGCCCGGCGCCGTTACGAGCAGGGGTTCAGCCCGGCCGTCGGCCTTGAGCGCCTGGTGGAGGGGTACCGCACCGCGATCGCGGGTCGGTCCGGCGGCGGGGACAGCGCGCCGCCGATAGGGACGGAATCAATGGGGGGCAGTAAATGACACGTTGCCGACTGTGCGGCTCGGCGGCGCTGGCGAGCGTCGTCGACCTGGGGGCGACCCCGCCGTGTGAGAGCTTTCTCGCCGCGGACCAACTGGACCTGCCGGAACCGGCGTACCCGCTGCACCTGCGGGTCTGCACCGACTGCTGGCTCGCGCAGATCCCGCCGCTGATCACGCCGGAGGAGACGTTCAAGGAGTACGCGTACTTCTCCTCGTACTCGACCTCCTGGGTGGAGCACGCGCGTACGTTCGTCGCCGACGCCGTACAGCGGGTGGGTCTCGGCACCGACGGATCCGAGGCCTTCGTGGTCGAAGTCGCCAGCAACGACGGGTACTTGCTGAAGCACGTGGTGGACCGGGGGATCCGCTGCCTCGGCATCGAGCCGTCGGTGAACGTCGGCGCCGCGGCGCGGGACGCGGGTGTGCCCACGCTCACGGAGTTCCTGTCCCCGGACACCGGATCGGCCGTCCGCGCCGAGCACGGCCCGGCGGATCTGGTCGTGGCCAACAATGTGTACGCGCACATCCCCGACGTGGTCGGGTTCACCCAGGGGCTGCGTGCCCTGGTCGCCGACGACGGCTGGGTCTCCATCGAGGTGCAGCACCTGCTGACCCTGATCGAGGAGAACCAGTACGACACGATCTACCACGAGCACTTCCAGTACTACACGGTCGCGTCCGCGATCCGGGCGCTGGCGAGCGGCGGACTCACGCTCGTGGACGTCGAGTTGCTGCCGACGCACGGCGGGTCCATCCGGCTGTGGGCCCGGCCGGCCGAGGTGGCCGGCGAGCCGAGCGGGAAGGTGGCCGAGGTCCTTGACCGGGAGAAGGCCGCCGGGCTCCAGGACCTGTCCGGGTACACCGAGTTCTCCGGCCGGGTGGCCAAGGTGCGCCGGGACCTCCTTCGGTTCCTCATCGAGGCGGCCGAGCGCGGTGAGACGGTCGTCGGCTACGGCGCCCCGGGCAAGGGCAACACCCTGCTCAACCACTGCGGCATCCGGCCCGACCTGCTCTCGTACACGGTCGACCGCAACCCCTACAAGCACGGCAGGTTCACCCCGGGCACCCGCATCCCGATCCTGGCACCCGAGCGGATCGCCGCCGACAAGCCGGACTACGTCCTGGTCCTTCCGTGGAACCTGCGGGCCGAGCTGACCGAGCAGTTGTCCTTCGTACACGAATGGGGCGGCCGACTCGTGTTTCCCATTCCGGAACTGAGCATTGTCGAGGTCAAGCGATGAAGGTCGTCCTGTTCTGCGGCGGTTACGGGATGCGGATGCGCAACGGAACCTCCGACGACGTGCCGAAGCCGATGGCGATGGTCGGCCCACGCCCGCTGATCTGGCACGTCATGCGCTACTACGCGCACTTCGGGCACACCGAGTTCATCCTGTGCCTCGGGTACGGGGCGCACCACATCAAGAACTTCTTCCTCAACTACGAGGAGACGACCTCCAACGACTTCGTGCTGCGGGGCGGGCGGACCGAGCTGCTGTCCACCGACATCGCCGACTGGACGATCACGTTCGCGCAGACCGGCATCGAGTCGCCGATCGGGGAGCGGCTGCGACGGGTGCGGCATCATCTGGACGGCGACGAGATGTTCCTCGCCAACTACGCCGACGTGCTCACCGACGCCCCGCTGCCGGAGATGATCGACCGGTTCGCCCGACGCGATGCCGGTGCGTCGATGATGGTGGTGCCGCCGCAGTCGTCGTTCCACTGCGTGGACCTGGGCGAGGACGGCCTGGTGGGGGGCATCACCGCGGTGAGCGACATGCCGCTGTGGGAGAACGGCGGCTATTTCGTGCTCCGCCAGGAGGTCTTCGACCACATACCGGAGAACGGGGACCTGGTCGCCGACGGATGTGCCCAACTGGCCAAGCGCGGACGGTTGGTGGCGCATCAGCACCGCGGCTTCTGGAAGCCGACCGACACCGTGAAGGAGCGGGCGGCGCTCGACGACGCGTACGCCCGGGGCGACCGCCCGTGGGCCGTGTGGGAACAGGACGGCGCGGGGACGAGCGCGACCGGCGGCAGGCACGGCGCCGGAGCGAGGGCGTGATCCGGCTCGGCGCCGCGCGCCTGGACCGGATCGCCGCGGTGGGCGCGCACTGCGACGACATCGCCATCGGCGCCGGCGGCACGCTGCTGACGATGTGCCTCGCGCGGCCGGGCATCCGCGTCGACGCGCTGGTGCTCTCCGGCGGTGGCAGCGAGCGGGAGCAGGAGGAGCGGGCCGCGCTCGCGGCCTTCTGCCCGGGCGCCGATCTGCGCCTGACCGTGCTCAAGCTGCCGGACGGCCGGATGCCTGCGCACTGGGACGAGGCCAAGGCCGCGGTCGAGGAACTGCGTCTGCAGACCGAGCCGGACCTGATCCTCGCCCCGCGTACCGATGACGCGCACCAGGATCACCGCGGCCTGGCGCAGCTGCTGCCCACCGCGTTCCGTGACCACATGGTCCTCGGCTACGAGATCGTCAAGTGGGACGGCGATCTCGGCCGTCCGTCGGCGTACCAGCCGCTCTCGCCGGAGATCGCCGAACAGAAGGTCCGGCTGCTGCAGGAGCACTACCCCTCGCAGCGGCACCGGCCCTGGTACGACCGGGAAGCCTTCCTCGGCCTCGCGCGGATCCGCGGCATCGAATGCCACGCGCGCTACGCCGAGGCGTTCGCCGTCACCAAACTCACGCTCAACCTGGGGAACTGAACTATGCGCGTACTACTGACCGGACACCAGGGCTACCTGGGCACCGTGATGGCCCCGGTCCTCAAGGCCGCCGGGCACGAGGTCGTCGGCCTCGACGCCGGCCTGTTCGCCGACTGCGTGCTGGGCGAGCCGCCCGCGGACCCGTCCGGGCACCGGGTGGATTTGCGCGACGTCACGGCCGAGCACGTGGCCGGGGTGGACGCCGTGATCCACCTGGCCGCGCTGTCCAACGACCCGCTGGGATCGCTGGCGCCGGACCTCACGTACGACATCAACCACCACGCGTCCGTGCGGCTGGCCCGGCTGGCCCGTGACGCCGGAGTGCGGCGCTTCCTGTACGCGTCGACCTGCTCCGTCTACGGCGCCGCAGGCGGGGACGACCTGGTGACCGAGGACGCCCCGCTGCGCCCGGTGACGCCGTACGCGGAGTCCAAGGTACGGGTGGAGGACGACCTGCACGCGCTGTCCGACGGCGACTTCAGCCCGGTGTTCATGCGCAACGCCACCGCCTTCGGCTACTCGCCCCGGCTCCGTGCCGACATCGTGCTGAACAACCTGGTGGGCCACGCGCTCCTGTCCGGCGAGGTCCTCGTGCTCTCCGACGGCACCCCCTGGCGCCCGCTGGTGCACGCCGCCGACATCGCACGGGCCTTCACGGCCGCGCTGACCGCGCCGCGGGAAGCGGTGCACGACCGGGCGTTCAACATCGGCAGCGAGGTCAACAACGTCACGGTCGCCGAGATCGCCGAGCAGGTCGCCGAGGCGGTGTCCGGCTCGAAGGTGGTGATCACCGGGGAGACCGGCGCCGATCCGCGGTCGTACCGGGTGGACTTCTCCCGGTTCCGCGCCGCGCTGCCGGGCTTCGACTGCGAGTGGACGGTGAAGCAGGGCGCGCTCGAACTCGCCGACGCCTACCGGAAGTTCGGGCTGACCCGGGAGGACTTCGAGCGACGGTTCACCCGGCTTGCCGTGCTGCGGGCGGCGACCGAGGCCGGCACCGTCGACGACACCCTGCGGTGGCGCCGATGACCACGGCCGGGGAGGAGATGCACGCGCTGGTGGAGCGGCTGTACCCGCTGTGCCGGAGCATCACCGGCGACGGTGTGCGCGCCACCCTGGAGATCGTCGGCGAGTACCTCCCGCTGCGGGTGCACGAGGTGCCGACCGGGACCCAGGTCCTCGACTGGACGGTGCCGCAGGAGTGGAACATCCGGGACGCCTACATCGCCGACACCGCCGGCAATCGGGTCGTCGACTTCGCCGCGTCCAGCCTGCACGTGCTCGGCTACAGCGTGCCGGTGGCGCGGACCATGCCGCTCGCCGAGCTGCGCGAACACCTGCACACCCTTCCGGACCACCCGAGTTGGGTGCCGTACCGCACCAGCTACTACACGCCGGAATGGGGATTCTGCCTGGCCCAGGAGACCTTGGACGCGCTGCCGGACGGCGAGTACGAGGTGCGCGTCGACTCCACGCTCGAAGACGGCCACCTCACCTACGCCGAGCATGTGATTCCCGGTCAGGTCCCCGACGAGGTCATCGTCTCCTGCCACGTCTGCCACCCGTCGCTGGCCAACGACAACCTGGCCGGCATCGCGGTGGCGACGTTCCTGGCCCGGGCGCTGGCGCAGGAAACGCCGTACTACACCTACCGGTTCATCTACGCTCCCGGCACCATCGGGGCAATCACCTGGCTGGCCCGCAACGCCGAACGGATCGAGCGGGTCAAGCACGGCCTGGTGCTGGCCTGCGCCGGCGACTCGGGCCGACTGACGTACAAGCAGAGCAGGCGCGGCGACGCGGAGATCGACCGGGTGCTGCGTCACGTGCTGACCGCATCCGAACGCCCGCACCACGTCACCGAGTTCACCCCGTACGGATACGACGAGCGGCAGTACTGCTCACCCGGCTTCAATCTGGGCGTGGGATCGCTCAGCCGGACCCCGTACGCCGGGTACCCCGAGTACCACACCTCGGCGGACAACCCGGACTTCGTCTCCCCGGAGGCGATGGCGGACACGCTCGCCGTCTGCCGCGAGGCGTTCGCCGTCCTCGACCGCAACCGGCGGTACGTCAACCTCAGCCCGTACGGCGAACCACAACTGGGCCGGCGCGGGTTGTACGAGTCGCTCGGCGGCCGCAGCGACGCCAAGCAGGCCCAGATGGCCATGCTCTGGGTGCTCAGCCTCTCCGAAGGCGAGCACAGTCTGCTGGACGTCGCCGAGCGGTCCGGGCTGCCGTTCGACACCGTCGCCGCCGCGGCCGACGCCCTGTGCGGCGCCGGGCTGATCAAGGCATGACGCCGATGACCACCGAGGGGGAGAAGACGACGGCATCGGCGGCCCCGGCCGGACCCGCCCGGCAAACCGCCAAGCGGGCCATGGTCGGCCGACTGTCCTGGGGGCTGGCCGACCAGGCGGCCTCCAGCGTGAGCAACTTCGCGGTGGGCATCTACGTGGCCCGCTCGCTGGGGGTGACCGCGTTCGGGGTCTTCAGCCTCGCCTGGGTGACGTACGGCGTGGTGCTCAACGTCTCCCGCGGGCTGGCCACCGATCCGCTCACGGTGCGCTTCAGCGGCGTGCCGAGCGCGTCCTGGCGGGGGGCGGTGGGCCGGTCGACGGGTACCGCACTCGGCGTCGGTGCCGCCCTGGGCGCGGTGTGTCTGGCGGCCGGGCTCGGCCTCGGCGGCCGCGTGGGGCCCGCGTTCGCCGCCCTTGGTGTCATGTTGCCGGGGCTGCTGCTCCAGGACGCCTGGCGGTTCTCGTTCTTCGCCGCCGGCGCCGGACGGAAGGCGTTCGTCAACGACGTCGTGTGGGGTGTCGCACTCGTCCCGGCCATGGTGGTGGCGGCCCGTGCGGGCACCGTGGCCGCCTTCGTGCTCGCCTGGGGCGCGTCCGCCACGGTGGCGGCGGGGTACGGCTACATCCAGTCCGGCATCCGGCCCCGGATGACCGAGGCGCGCGGGTGGCTTCGCGAGCAGCGCGATCTCGGCTACCGGTACCTGGTCGAGAACGTCAGCCTCAGTGGCGCGAGCCAGCTGCGGGCGTACGGGCTCGGCGCGATCGTCGGGGTCGGCGCGGTGGGTGCGGTGCGGGGCGCCGAGCTCCTGCTCGGCCCGTTCCTCGCGGTGCTCATGGGGCTTTCGCTGGTCACCGTCCCGGAGGCGGCACGGGTGCTACGGCAGGCCCCGCACCGGCTCCGCACGTTCTGCCTCCTCCTTGGCGGGGGGCAGGCCGCCGGCGCGCTCCTCTGGGGCGGGGCGCTGCTGCTGGTGCCCGGCCGGTTCGGCGAGCTGGTGCTCGGCGGCGTCTGGCACTCCGCCTCGGAGCTCATCGTGCCGATCACCCTCGGCGTCGCGGGCGCGGGCCTCGGCACCGGCGCGGCTGCCGGGCTGCGCGCGCTCGGCGCGGCCCGGCGCAGCCTGCGCTGCCAACTGTTCGCCTCCGCCTGCTACGTCGGCGGCGGGCTCGGCGGGGCGGTCGCCGCCGGCACGGTCGGCTCGGCCTGGGGCGTCGCCGCCGCGACCATCAGCGGCTCGGCCGTGTGGTGGCTGCAGCTGCGGTCCGCCCTGCGTGAGCGCCACCGCAATTCCATCCCCGAAGTGAGGATTTCATGACCGCCCAACCCAGGCTGAGCATCGGCCTGCCCGTGTACAACGGCGAGGAGTACCTGGCCGAGTCGCTCGACGCCCTGCTCGGCCAGACCTACGAGGACTTCGAGCTGGTCATCTCCGACAACGCCTCGACCGACGGGACCCAGGAGATCTGCCGCAAGTACGCCGCGCGGGACTCGCGCATCCGGTACCTCCGGCTGCCCCGGAACATCGGCGCCACGCCGAACCACAACCATGTGTTCGCCGAGTCCCGCGGCGAACTGTTCAAGTGGGCCTCGCACGACGACCTGTACGGCCGGGACCTGCTGCGGCGCTGCGTCCAGGCACTGGACGAGCGGCCGGACATGATCCTCGCGCACAGCGGCCAGGCCGTCATCGACGGCGACGGCCAGGTGAAGGTCCCCTACGAGTACGGGCTCGCCACCGACTCTCCGCACGCGCCGGAGCGCTTCCGCAGTCTGCTGTTCGAGCCGGGTGGCGACGACTTCTACGGGGTGCTGCGGGCCGACGTGCTGCGCCGGGTGAAGCCGATGGACAGCTACCACCATGCGGACCGCACGTACGTCGCCGAGATCACCCTGCACGGGCCCTTCCACCAGGTGCCCGAGCTGCTGTACTTCCGCCGCGACCACCCCACCCGCGCCGAGCGGGCGAACCCGTCCAAGCGCTCCCGGTGCGTCAACCTGGACCCGCGTCGGGCCGGCTTGCTGCACCCGACGCCCCGGCTGCTCGCCGAGTACATGTGGGGCTTCGTCGCCGCGATCCGGCGGGCGCCGTTGTCCCCGGCCGACCGGCGCGCGTGCTACCGCCACCTGGCCGCATGGATGACCAGCCGGGTCCGGCCGGGCGCCGGCGAGCGGATCGAGGACCGCGCCCCGGTCGACCCGGCCCAGCTCACGGTCTCCGTCGACGCCCTCGTCGCCGGCCGTGAGGGAAGGCAGGCATGACGACTGGACACGAAACTCCGGTGCGCGTCGGGGTGTTCGGCCTGCTCGGCTCCGGCAACCTCGGCAACGACGGATCGCTCGAAGCCGTGCTCGGGTACCTCCGCGCCGGACACCCCGAGGCGGTCGTTGACGCGCTGTGCGGCGGACCCGAGGCCGTGACGGCCCGGTTCGGGATCCCCGCGACGCGGCTGCACTGGTACCGCGGGGAGTACCGGACCGCGTCGCGTGCGGGCGCGATCGCGGCGAAGGGTCTGGGTAAACTCGTCGACGTCTTCCGCACCGCTGCCTGGGTACGCCGGCACGACGTGGTGATCGTGCCCGGTATGGGCGTCCTGGAGGCGACACTGCCGCTGCGGCCGTGGGGCTTCCCGTACTCGCTGTTCCTGCTCTGCGCGAGTGGCCGGCTGCTGCGCACCCGGGTGGCGCTGGTCAGCGTCGGCGCCGCGACGATCGGCAACCGGCCGACCCGGGCCCTGGTGCGCTGGTCGGCGCGGCTGGCCGCATACCGTTCGTACCGGGACGCGCAGTCCCGTGACGCGATGCGGGCGATGGGCGTGGACACCGCGCGCGACGAGGTCTACCCGGACCTCGCGTTCGCCCTGCCGACGCCGCGCGCGAGCGGACCCGACAAGCTCTCAGTCCCGTCGGCCCCGCCGGGCCCGGTCTGCGTCGGCGTCATGGACTTCCACGGCGGGAACGACGATTGCGCCCGGGCCGATGAGATATACCGGCGCTACCTCGACGGGACGGTCCGGTTCGTCCGCACATTGGTCGAGGAGGGCAGGGCTGTCCGGCTGCTCACCGGTGACGAGTGCGACGCGTCGGTGGTCGCCGCGATCCTCGACGCGGTGGACTCGCCGCTGGTCACCGCTGCCGAGCCGTCCTCACTGGCCGATCTGATGAAGGAGATGGCCGCTGCCGACACCGTGGTGGCGGTCCGCTACCACAACCTGATCTGCGCGCTGAAGACCGGTACGCCGGTGCTCGCGCTCTGCTACGCGACGAAGAGCGACGCGCTCATGGCGGAGATGGGCCTTGGTGCGTACTGCCACCCGGCGCGCGAGGTCGACGCCGACCGACTGCTCGAACAGTTCCGTGCGCTGGAGAAGCGTTCGGCCGAGCTGCGGCAGACCCTCACCGAGCGGAACCTGGCCGCCGCCCGGCGACTCGAGCACCAGTTCAACTCCTTGACCGCCGCCCTGTTCCCGGCGACCGACCAAGCCCACACCTTGCGGAAGGCTCCATGAAAGCGAACGAAGTCCCGGAGATCACCGGCGCGTACCTCTTCGAGCCGACGCCGTACGCCGACGAGCGCGGCTTCTTCTGCCGCACCTTCGACGCCGACGTGGTCCGCTCGGTGGGCCTCGACCCGGACGCCTTCGTCCAGGACAGCCTGTCCCGCTCGGTCCGGGGCGTGCTGCGCGGCCTGCACCTGCGCTCCGGTGCGGGGGAGGCCAAGCTGGTGCGGTGCTCGTACGGGAGGATCTTCGACGTCGTCGTGGACCTGCGGCCCGACTCGCCGACCTACCGCAACTGGGCCTTCTTCGAGCTGTCCGGCGAGACGCAGACGACCCTGTACATCCCGGCGGGGTGCGCGCACGGCTTCCAGGCGCTGACCGAGACCGCCGACACCTCGTACCGGATCGACCGCCCGCACGATCCGGCCGAGGACGTGACGATCGCCTTCGACGACCCGGAACTCGCCATCCCCTGGCCGCTGCCGGTCGCATCGATGTCCCAACGGGACCGGGAGGCGCCGAGCCTCGCCAAGGTCCTGCAGCACAAAGAAAGTTGAGGCCGGCGTGCCCACCGAAGACACCCAAGAACTCCTCCTGCCCCGCTCGCAGCTGGCCAACGAGCGGCTGCACGCCATGATCCCCGGAGGCGCGCACACCTACGCCAAGGGCGACGACCAGTACCCCGAGAACCTGGCCCCGGTCATCAGCCACGGCCGCGGCGCCCACGTGTGGGACGTCGACGGCAACCGCTACATCGAGTACGGGTCAGGCCTGCGGTCGGTCAGCCTCGGCCATGCCCACCCGCGCGTGGTCGAGGCGGTGCGGCGGGAACTCGACCGCGGCAGCAACTTCGTCCGGCCGTCCATCGTGGAGGTCGAAGCCGCGGAACGCTTCCTGGCCACGGTGCCGACGGCCGAGATGGTGAAGTTCGCGAAGAACGGCTCCGACGCCACCACCGCCGCGGTGCGCCTGGCCCGCGCCGCGACCGGGCGCCCGCGGGTGGCCATCTGCGCCGACCATCCGTTCTTCTCCGTCGACGACTGGTTCATCGGCACCACGCCGATGTCCGCCGGCATTCCGGCGGCGACCAACGAGCTCACCGTGGCGTTCCCCTACGGGGATCTGGCCGCCACGGAGGAGCTGCTGACCCGGTACCGGGACGAGGTCGCCTGCCTGATCCTCGAACCCGCCGGCCACACCGAGCCTTCCCCAAGCTCTCAACTCCGTTCGAGCAGGGGAGACCCCACTCCCGGATACCTCGCCGGCCTGCGCGAGCTGGCCGACCGGCACGGCTGCGTACTCATCTTCGATGAGATGATCACCGGCTTCCGCTGGTCCGAGGCGGGCGCCCAGGGCCTGTACGGCGTCGTCCCCGACCTCTCCACGTTCGGCAAGGCGCTGGGCAACGGATTCGCCGTCTCGGCGCTGGCCGGGCGCCGCGATCTGATGGAGCTGGGCGGGCTGCGTCACTCCGGCGAACGGGTGTTCCTGCTGTCCACCACGCACGGTGCGGAAACGCACTCGCTGGCCGCCGCGATGGCGGTGCTCACCACCTACGTAGAAGAGGGCATCACCGCGCGGCTGCACGCCCTCGGCGAGCGGTTGGCCACCGGTGTCCGCGAGGCAGCGGCCGGCATGGGCGTCGGCGACCACATCGTCGTCCGGGGCCGGGCCAGCAACCTGGTCTTCGCCACCCTCGACGAGAACCGGCAGCCGTCGCAGCAGTACCGCACGCTGTTCCTGCGCCGGCTCCTCGCGGGCGGAGTGCTGGCCCCGTCGTTCGTGGTGAGCAGCGCGCTCGACGACGCGGACATCGACCGCACCGTCGACGTGGTGGCCCAGGCATGTGCGGTGTACCGGAAGGCACTGGACGCCAGTGACCCCACCCCCTGGCTGGGCGGGCGGCCGGTGAAGCCCGTGTTCCGACGCTTGGCGTGACGTGACGTCAGCGACGCTCACGCCGACCGGCTGCGGCCATCCGATCGACCAGCCGGTCGGCCATCCGATCGACCAGCCGGTCGGCCATCCGGTCGACCAGCCACGCGGTCGCCGGTATCACCGCGAGCGCGGTGCACCATCCGCCGAGGACGTCGGTCGGGTAGTGCGCGCCCAGGGCGACCTGCGCCCAGCCCATCGCGGCGCCGGCAACCAGCGCCGCGGCGAGCACGAGTGACGTGCCGCCCGTGCTGCCGAGGCCGAGCCGGCCGGTCGCGAGCAGCGCCGCCACGAGGGCGAGCGCGGTGAGGAAGGCGGTGTGCCCGCTCGGGTAGGACAGGTTGTCGCCGTGGATGGTGCGTCCCACCAGGTGCTTGAGCAGGGTCGCCGTCCCCACGGTCATGCCCACGCCGGCAACGACGAGCACCGCCGCGCGAGGACGCCGAAGCAGCAGGCAGCCTGCCACGGCGGCCACGACCAACAGCGCCGCTCCGGCGGGCTCCCCCCAGAAGTCCAGGGCCAGAGCGACGTTCCGCCACGGCGGCCGCACACTGTCCGCCGTCGGCTGGGTGATCCACCTGTCCACCATGCCGGGCTCGTCGTGGTCGGCGTACAGGACCCCGAGCACGGTGAGCGCCGACGCGGCGAGGGCCGCAATCAGCCCGAGCCGCACGCGCAGCGATGGGGGCAGCGTCGCGGGCGCCGACCGACCGGTCACACGCCCACCGCGTCCGGTCGACCTGCGGTAGTGACCGCCAACGCGAGCCCCCCGTCGTGTCCGACCCACCCTCCAGCGACCATAACCGTTGATTGCGCCCTGAGGTTGCCCGGAGGGTCAAAGTTCCGTCCAGACAACCGACTTGGGGCCGATGGAAGAACCCGAGCCTCCTCGGGCTGTAGGAACAACCGGTGCCCCGTCAGGACGTAACAGGCCAGGGACGTTTGCGTCCACACGATGTCTCTTCCCACCCCCGTGACCTGCGGCGAAAGTAGTTCCTGCCACCGGGCGTCACACCCACGACATCCTTCACAGCTGCACCTGCAGGGCAGCTGTTTGGGCCAGGGATGTGCCTTCGCCCGCTCGACTCACACGCCGCAGGAGAAACCATGAAGCTGAGTCATGCCATCCGCCGCACGTCCGCCGCGGTCGCCGTCGGCGCGATGTCCCTCGGACTGGTCACGATCACCGGCGAAGCCGCGCATGCCGTCGCCTCGTGCACCGGGAACGTGTCGATGTACGGCACGCTGTCCGACGGTCGGCTGACGTACACGCAGATCGAGCCGAACACCGGCGACCGGGTCAAGACGCTCATCGGCCCGAACCTCGGTTTCACGCCCAAGGCGATGGCGACCCTCAACTTCAACACGGTCCTGGTCACGTCGACCACCGGTGACCTCTACCGGGTCGACGTGCAGACGAACAACACCTCCCTCGCGGTCGCGGGAGTCGTCAAGATCTGGGACGGCGGCTGGACCTTCGACAAGATGGTCTACGACGGCGCCGGCCACCTCTATGGGACGGTCGACGGGCAGCTCCACCAGTATCTGGTGTCGCAGGACAAGCCCGCAGGGTCGGCCCACATAGGACAGCACGTCGTGATCGACACCGGCTTCGTCCTCAAGACGCTGGCCGCCGCCGGCGACGACCGCATCATCGCCTCGACCTCGGACGGCCGACTGCTCAGCTACAAGATCAACGGCGTGAACGACTGGGACCGCTCGGTCCTGAAGTCGAGCGGCTGGTCGGCGGTCGACTCGCTCTCCTCGCCCGGCGGCGGCCTCTACTACGGCCGTACCAGCGGCGGGATGTACTGGTACCACGACTCGGACCCGACCGACGGTGACGGCAGCGACATCGCATACCACCCCAACGACCCGGTGGACGCGTCCGGTTGGACCCAGACCCTGCTGTCGGCCTACGCGGACAACTGCGCCTACGTGGCACCGGCCCCGCCGAAGTCCGTCCAGGGCGGGACCATCTACCGCAACGAGGTCATGACCCGGGCCAAGGACTGGTACAACCGCAACGTCCAGTACAGCCAGACCGCCTACGCGACCGACATCGAAGGCGACGACTCCTATCGCACCGACTGCTCCGGCTTCGTCTCCATGGCCTGGCACCTCACCACCTCGCTGACGACCGAATCCCTCCCCAGCGCGGGTACGCAGATCTCCAAGGCCGACCTAAGGCCCGGTGACGCGCTGAACGACTACTCCGAGCACGTGGTCCTCTTCGCGGGCTGGAAGGACCAGGACGCGGGTTCCTTCTACTACTACTCCGAGGGCAGCCCGTCCTCGGACATGAACTACTCGACCGCGAACGTCTACAGCGGCACCATCGACAGCCACCCGGCCTCTTCGTACATCGCCCTGCGCTACGACAAGATCGCCTGACGCCCCTCCCGATGCCTCGAAGGCCCCGCCGGTCCCGGCGGGGCCTTCGAGGCATCGCCGTGCGCAACTTCCCCTCGGCCGCTGCCATCTCGGGAACCGTCACCCTCCTTGAGGGCTGAACTCCGTCGGCCCACGCCAAAAGAGCGGCGCCCCCGCGGACCGAGGGGGCGCCGCCGTTTCAAGTCGGCCGGCATCAGTACCAGTTGTTCGCCTGCCAGAAATTCCAAGCGTTGCACGGGGAGCCGTAGCGGCCGTCGATGTAGCTCAGACCCCACTTGATCTGAGTGAGGGGGTTGCCCCTCCAGTCGTCGCCCGCGACGTCCATCTTCGTGGCGGGCAGCGCCTGTGGGATGCCGTAGGCGCCGGAGGAGGAGTTCGTCGCGTTCCAGCGCCAGTCGCTCTCGTGGTCCCAGAGGGTCTCCAGACAGGCCCACTGCGCGGAGGTGGCCCAGGAGGCGTCCTTGGTGTTCATCAACTGCCTGCCGGCGGCTTTGACCTCGGTGATGTTGTCACGGTCGACCGTCTCTGCAGTGGTGGTGCAGGTGTAGGTGACCGGTTGGGCGGACAGCAGCTTCTGGGTCCAGCCGCTGGTGTTGACCGGGTCGTCGAGGTGGTACGAGATGTCGGAGCCGGAGCCGTCGACCGGGTTGGCGTCCTTGTACCAGTACATGGCGCCGGTGGACAGGCGGCCGTAGTAGAGGCCGGCGCCCGGCGAGACGAGCTGGTTGAAGCCGGACCAGCCCGAGGACTTCAGGGTGTTGCTCTTCCAGGAGCCCGCGCCCGCTACGGAGTAGTCGAGCAGCCGTCCGTCCTCGGTGGTGGCGCTGAGGCGGTCGTCGCCGGTGGCGGTGAGGGTCTTCAGTACGAACCCCGTGTCGATCTCGGTGCGCACGCCGATGTGCTGGGAGCCGGCCGGCTTGTCCTCGGTCACGTTGTAGCGCAGCAGCAGGCCGGCGGCGGTGGTGCCGTAGAGATGGCCGTGGCCGTCGTAGGTGAGCTTGTCGTGGGTCCAGCCGCTGTCGGCTATCTTCACCGGCGCGTTCAGCAGGGCGAGGCTGGTGTTGTTGGTCTTGATGTCGACGCGGTAGAGGGCACCGGAGGTCGACGTCACCAGGATCGTGTTGAAGTTGAGGGTGGCCATGGCCTTCGGCTCGAAGCCGAGAGCGGGCCCGACGAGCACCTTGGCGAGGTCTCCGGTGGCCGGGTTGATCTGGCTGAACGTCAGCCTGCCGTCGTCGAGTACGCCGTAGATGTTCACTCCGCCCGAGCAGGTGGTGGCCGCTTCGGCGGTGGGGGCGGTCACCGTGAGGAGTCCGGTGCCGAGAGCACCGGCCGTCAGCAGGCCTGTGATTCTCCGGCCGTTCTTGCGGATGTACTTCACTCTTCGTTCCCCCGGGGGCGGTTGTGGTCGGTCAGGCAGGCATTGGACGGTCGCCGAAAGGCCGGTGAGCGGACGTCGGCCGCAGCGAGTGGCTGTCGGCGGGGGCGGCTTACTGCCAGCCGGCGTCCGCCGTGGCGACCTGCCAACCGGCGTCGGCGACGACCGAGGAGGCCGGAACCGTGTCCGCCGTCGACTGGAGCGTGACCACCGGGGCGGCGAGAGCCGCGGCGATGACGAGGGAGGAGACCGCGGCGACCTTGGCGATTCGGGTGCGAAGCATGGCTGTTTCCGTTCCTTCCAGGGATGAGATGCGGTGTCCGGCCCGCCGTCGCGCCCCGCGGTGACGCTCGGCTCGGCCGGTGATCCATAGGTTCGTCGCAGCTCAGGTCCGTGAAAAGAGTTCAGGGATGGACGGAAAGGGCCTTGGACTGATGCGTCCACGCAGGCCGCTTCAGTCCACGGTCCGCGGTGCGAAGGCCAGCGGCATCAGCGGCACCCCCGCGCCGGTCAGTCGCGCCGAGGCGAATTGCGGTACGTCGCACAGCAGTCGGTGGCAGACCCGTACGGCCCGCCCCTCCGCCTCATCCAGCGAACCGGCCAACAGATAGAAGCCGAGCGTGAGTTGAGAGGGAGGGGTGGGATGCACGGCAACGTGCTCGACGCGGTCGTGGGGGACGATCGCCGATCGCACCAACGCCCTGATGTTCTGCGGCAGTTCATCGCCGGAGGGCAGTTGCAGATGCGTGTGGACCAGGTACATGCGCTCCAGAGTCTCAACGGAAACCGTGAGCAAGTCGGCCTGAGAACTGGACGGTTGAGGCCATGACCGGTTCCGTCCTGCCCCTGTGACGATCCCGCGCCCCTCTGCGAAGATCATCGTCGAACAGGGGATGCTGTACGCAGGCAACTGGGGGGAACCAGATGTTGACCGCTCTCGGGCTCGACTCCGTCGCGGAGACGGTGTACCGCGCCATGCTCAGACACCCGGCCGCCGGTGTCGCGGCCCTCGCCGACGCCGTGGGGCTCTCCGGGGAAGAGGTGCGCGACGCCCTCGACACACTGAGCGAGCTGGCGCTGGTGCGCCCCGCGGCCGGGGACGCGGGCAGGCTCCGGGCCGTCTCCCCGGACATCGGCATGGAGATCCTGATGGGCCGCCAGCAGGCCCAGCTGGCGGCCCATCAGCAGCGCCTCGAAGCCTCGCGGGCGGCCGCGGCCCAGCTCATCTCCGAGTACGCCGAGCTCCGTCCGGTCACCAGCCATCCCGGGGTGGAGCAACTGGTCGGCCTCGACCAGATACGCGACCGGCTGGCCGTGCTCACCCGCGAGGTGCGCGAGGAGTTCCTGACCTTCGCCCCCGGCGGGCCGCAGACCGCGGAGAACATGGCCGCCTCCCGGCCGCTCAACCAGGATCTGCTCGGCCGCGGGGTGCGCATGCGCACGATCTACCTGGACAGCGTCCGCGCCAACCGGCCCACCGTCGAACACGCCACCTGGCTGGCCGGACTCGGCGGCCAGATCCGCACGACTCCGTCCCTGCCGACCCGGATGATCCTCATGGACCGGACGACCGCCATGATCTCGGTCAGCAGCGACGACACCGCCGCGGGCGCCGTCCTGCTGACCGGCCAGGGCACGCTGACCGCGCTGTGCGCGCTCTTCGAGACCACCTGGGAGGCCGCCCAGCCGCTCGGCGAGATGGCCCCCACCGACCCGAACGGGCTCACCGGCCAGCAGGCGACCGCCCTCCGTCTCCTGGCCGAGGGCCACACCGACGAGGCGATCGCCAAACGGCTCGGGGTGTCGCATCGTACGGCCCGTCGGATCGCCTCCGAACTGATGGACCGCCTCGACGCACGCAGCCGTTTCGAGGCCGGCGTACGCGCCGTTCAGCAGGGCTGGCTGCCGGCGCGCCCCTGAAGGCGCGCCGGGGCCGAGGCGACACGACGGCTTCCGGGGCGGAGGGCGGTGGGTCACTGTTCTTGCCCGAGACCCGCGGCATCCGTCCACAACCTCCCGGCGGGACGACCTGCGGGCAGAATGTCCTCATGACAAAGCTGCCCGTACGGTCGGACCGTCGTACCTCCGCAGGTTCGGTGCTGTCGTTGTGGTCACAGGACTCCGTGTTGTCCATCGGCTCCGTGGGCTCGGTGCTGTCCGTGGGGTCCGTCGGTTCGGCCTTGTCGGTCGGCTCGATCGGAAGCGCGTTGTCGGTCGGCTCGATCGGTTCCTCCCTGTCCTTGATCTCGACCGGCTCGTGGATGAGTGTCGGATCGTTGTTCTCCGCACAGTCGCGGTGGTCGGTGCTGTCCTGGCGTTCCTCTCGCGGGTTCCTGGCCGCGGGAGCGGTTGGGGCAGCGACCGGAGGCGCCCTGCTGCTGGCCCAGATGCTGCACAAGGCCGACCACGCCCGGCGATGAGCGACCGCGTCCGAGACAGGGCGCCGATCTGAAAGTCGGCAGAGGAAACGAGTTCAGTTCCGCAGCGCGGACAGCCCGGCCGCCACCCGTTCGGAAGCCTCCGGCGGGGTCGAGGCGTGCGGGGAGAACCTGAGCGAGTCGGTGCGCACCGTCGGTGTGACCCCCTCGGCGTGCAACGCCTTCGCGACGACGGACGGATCGTGGTCCGGCATCGTGAAGGACAGGATGCCCGCGCGCCGCGCCGGGTCGGTGGGGGAGAGGATGTGGCCGTCGAACCGCTTGACGACCTCGGTGAGTTCGGCGATCCGCGTGGCGATCGCGGCCTCGATCGCGGCGACGGTGTGCCGCTCGACGAGGTCCAGCGCGGCCGCGAACGCGGCGGCCGACACCGGGCTGAGGTTGGTGATCGACCACCGCCGCGCGTCCGCGGCGGGCGGGTGCTCGATCCCGTCGAAGAGGCCGACGTCCTCGACGCCCGTCCAGCCGGTGAGGACCGGGTCGAGGGACTCCAGCGCTCGATCGGACAGGGTCGCGAAGCCGGTCGCCCATCCCGCGCGCAGCCATTTCTGACCGCCCGCCACCACGACGTCGGCCGCGTCCCAGGACATCCCGGCCACGCCGAACGCCTGGATGGCGTCCACGATCAGCAGCCGGTCAGGTCCGATCGCCTCGCGCAACGCCGCCAGGTCGGCGCGGAAGCCGGTGCGGAAGTCCACGGCGCTGACGGACACGGCGACGACGTCGTCGGTCAGCGCGGCACGGACCAGGTCGGGGGTGACCCCGCTGCCGGGTGTCGGCTCGAGCCAGTGCGGTGTTGCCCGGCCCAGGTCAGCGGTGCGGCGCCACGGATAGTGGTTGGCCGGGAAGTCGGTGCGCGGCGCGAGGACCACACCTTCCCGGATGCCGAGAGCGGCGTGGAACAGGCCGGTGGACGCGTTCGGGAGCAGCACGGTGTGCCGGGCGTCCGTGCCCGCGAGGCGGGCGGCCGCGTCACGCGCGGCCGCCTCCGCGCGCATCAGGCCGTCCACGGTGGTGTGATCGGCGCGCGCGGACTCCTCCATGGCTCGCGCGGTGGCGGCCACGGCATCCCGCGACGGCGGACCGAACCGTGCGAAGTCGAGGTACCCGGCGGGCGTGTCGAAGTGGGCTGCGTACGACGTGAGCACGGGGCTCGTCCTTCCGGGACGGTGCGGGCGGTACGGGTCGGGCGGGTCGGGCGGTGTGACGGCGAGTGCGCCGGGTGAGGAGCGCCGCGTGGCCGACGGACCGGCGTCCGCCCTTCGCCACCGCGCGCGTCTCAACCGCTCGCACGCTACGCGCTTCACACCGCTCGGACCGGCCCGGGGTGCCGCGGGTGCCGACCGGGGTGCCGGCCCGCGACTGCCACGGACGTCACCGTCGCTGCTCCTGTCTCCTGCTCGCCGCCGCCGGGACCACAGGGACGCGCGGCCCTTCACGCACCACCGCATCGGCGGCAGACCGAACCGGCAGCGCGATGTGCGGCGAACCGGCGGCAGGGTCTACGGGGGCGAACTCCCCGGCCGTCGGTACGAGGAGCGCGTTGTCCGGACCCGGTCGCCCGCGCCGAGCACGACAGCGCGCCCGACCGAACCGACGAGGCGGACTGCGTGCTGCGCCGGCGGCAGAGGCGGGACGGGCCGGGGCCCCCCCAGCGGGGGCCCGGCGGCCCCGGAGCCGCTGGCCGCGCCGCCGGGGCGCCGGGTGCGGGGGGTTAAGCCGGGGGC